>CAZVMY010000441.1:1765-2801 GCA_964628955.1 uncultured Methylocystis sp. | reverse complement strand
CGCTCATGCCCGTGAGCGTCTTCAGCCAGTGCGCCAGCGTGTCGATCAGTTCGAGTGCGCCCGGCACGGTCGAAACCGGCTGGAGCGGATGGATGTCGGCGAAGCCCGGCAGCCGGGCCATCTTCTCGTTCAGCCGCGGGTTGTGTTTCATGGTGCAGGAGCCGAGCGAGAACAGACCGGTGTCGATGCCGTAGTTCTTCTGGCTGAGCCGGACGTAGTGGCGCATCGTTTCGGGTTCCGTGAGGCCCGGCAGGCCGATCTCGCCCCTGCGTTCGAGCCCGCCCAGCCGGGATTTCACCGGCCTGGCCTCCGGCAGGTCGATGCCGGTGACGTCGAGACGCCCCGTCTCGAAGATCAGGGCCTCCTCGATCTGGAGACCGCGATTGCCGGTGAAGGTGGGGTGCTGCGGTCCGCTCGCGGCACCCGGTGCGGTGGGCCGGCCCTGTGAGTTCAGCATCGAGTGTCGTTCCTGCGTAAGGCTGGCGCGGACGTCCGCGCCGCCGTTGGTGGTTGGGCGCGTCAGGGACGGCCGGTGATGTCTCCGGAGGGTTCCGGGCTGAGCCAGCGATAGAGGACGCCTCCGAGCGCGCCGCCGATGATCGGCGCGACCCAGAACAGCCAGAGCTGCTGCAGCGCCCCGGCGCCAGCGAACAACGCCGGACCGGTGCTGCGCGCCGGGTTCACGGATGTGTTGGTGACCGGGATGCTCACGAGATGGATGAGGACGAGGGCGAAGCCGATGGCCAGCGGCGCGAAGCCCGCAGGCGCTTTGCCATGGGTCGCGCCCATGATGACGAACAGGAAGACCATCGTCATGACGACTTCCATCAGAAAGCCCGCGAACAGCGAGTATTTTCCGGGCGATCGGTCGGCATACCCGTTCGAGGCAAAGCCGCCGGCGGCATCGAACCCTGCAGTACCGCTCGCGATGACGTAGAGAACTGCGGCCCCGACCACCGCGCCGATCACCTGCGCGATCACGTACTGCGGGACCTGGCTCGGCGGAAACCGGCCTCCGGCCGCGAGACCGATCGTC
>CAZVMY010000441.1:0-1755 GCA_964628955.1 uncultured Methylocystis sp. | reverse complement strand
GCAGCCGGAGACATGGCCGATGGCATAGGCCATCGTCACGACAGTCAGCCCGAAGGCGAGCGAAACGCCGAGCAGGCCGATCCCCACGGCGGGGAAGGCCGCGGCGAGCACGGCGCTGCCACAGCCCGCGAACGTCAACCAGAACGTGCCGATCGCCTCGGCCGATAACTTCCTGACGTCCATGACCGTCCCCTTCTCGTTGGCTCCATTCAGTCTGCGGTGGTCTCGATGACCCTTTCGTGAAGTGCCGCCGCGAACGCCGCCCGATCCTCGTCGGTATTGACCTCGGTGCTGGCCACGATCAGCAGGTTGCGAAGGCTGGCGTCGTCCGGCAGCAGCCGCGACACGGGAACGCCGGCGAGGATGCCCCGCGCCGCCAGAACCTCGACGACATCTGCCGCGTCGGTCGGCAGTTCGACCGTGAACTCGTTGAAGAACGTCCGGTTGAGCACCCGCACGCCCGGCACCGCGTCGAGCAGGTCCGCGAGCAGGACCGCGTTGGCATGGTTGACCCCGGCCACCCGCTTCAGCCCGGTCTGGCCGAGCAGGGTCATGTGGATCGTGAAGGCGAGGCAGCAGAGCCCCGAGTTCGTGCAGATGTTCGAGGTCGCCTTGTCGCGGCGGATATGCTGCTCGCGCGTCGAGAGCGTCAGCACGAAGCCGCGCTGCCCCTCGGCATCGACCGTCTCGCCGCAGAGCCGGCCCGGCATCTGGCGGACGTATTTCTGTTTCGTGGCGAACAGCCCGACATAGGGCCCGCCGAAGTTCAGGCTGTTGCCGATCGACTGGCCTTCGCCGACCACGATGTCCGCTCCCATGGCGCCGGGCGGCGAGACGAGCCCGAGCGACATGGCCTCGGTGACGACGGCGATGAGCAGGGCTCCCTTGGCGTGACAGGCCTTCGCGATGGCCGAGAGATCGCGCAGGTTGCCGAAGACGTCCGGCGTCTGGACCACCACGCAGGAGGTCGTGTCGTCGATCAGCGCCACGACGTCCTCGGTCGCGCCGACGTCCGCCGGCAGGTCGACCACGACGTCGCCGGCCATGCCGGACAGCGTGCGGATCACCTCGGCATAATGCGGATGCAGGCCACCGGAGAGGATCGCGGTCTTCCGCCGCGTCACGCGATGCGCCATCAGCACGGCTTCGGCGGCGCCGGTCGAGCCGTCGTACATCGAGGCATTGGCGACATCCATGCCCGTCAGCGCCGCGACCTGCGTCTGGAACTCGAAGAGATACTGCAGCGTGCCCTGCGCGATCTCCGGCTGATAGGGCGTGTAGGACGTCAGGAACTCCGAGCGCTGTATCAGGTGATCGACAGTCGCCGGCACGTGGTGCCTGTAGGCGCCGGCGCCGACAAAGAAGGGGACCGATCCCGCCGCCACGTTCCTTCCTGCCATGGCCGCCAGCATGCGCTCGACCCCCATCTCGCCCTTGTGGCGCGGCAGATCGACCGGCCCCGCCAGCAGCTTGTCGGCGGGGATGTCGGCGAAGAGGTCGTCGATCGTGGAGACGCCGATCTTGGCGAGCATCGTGCCGCGTTCGGCGTCGGTCAGGGGGAGGTAGCGCATGGGTTCACCGTCGTCTCAGTTGAGCGCACCAGCATCGTCATTCCGGGGCGGCGAGGCCGAGCTCGGACTGGCGGGGAAGGTCACGCGATCGACTTCACGTAATCCTGGTATTCCGCCTCGCTCATCAGCCCGGTCAGTTCCGCGGGGTCCTTGAGCTTGAGCTTCAGGAACCAGCCCTTGCCGG
>CAZVMY010000440.1:0-2803 GCA_964628955.1 uncultured Methylocystis sp. | reverse complement strand
ATGGGGGTGGCGAGTCGCGCTTTTGAAGTGGCGAATATCGCTCGTCAGCTTGGAAAGCGTCGAATGGCAGTCAAGAAGTCCGATCTATACTCTTCTCTCTGGGCGTCGTGCGACGAACTGCGCGGCGGCATGGATGCCAGCCAGTATAAGGACTACGTCCTTTTCATGCTGTTCATCAAGTACGTGTCGGACAAGTACGCGAACAGCGACGATCTGGAACCGCCGATCACGATCCCGAAAGGCGCAAGTTTCGGCGATATGATCGCTCTGAAGGGCAATCCGAACATCGGCGACCTCATCAACACCCAGATCATCCAGCCGCTTGTCGACAGCAACGAAAGCCTCGCCCGCACCGACTTTCCCGATTTCAATGATCCGAACAAACTCGGCGAAGGCAACGACCGGATCGAGCGGCTCACCAACCTGATCGCGATCTTCGAAAGCCCGGATCTCGATTTCTCGAAGAACCGGGCGGATCACGACGACATACTGGGCGACGCCTATGAATATCTGATGCGCCACTTCGCCACGGAGAGCGGCAAAAGCAAGGGCCAGTTCTATACGCCGTCCGAGGTCAGTCGTATTATCGCTAAGGTGATCGGGATTTCGCCGAAGAACACCGTGGCCGGCACAACCGCTTACGACCCCACATGCGGTTCGGGGTCATTGCTGCTGAAGGTGGCCGCCGAGGCCGGCAAGCGCATCACGCTTGAAGGGCAGGAGAAGGACGTGACCACGGCCGGTCTCGCCCGCATGAACATGATCCTGCACGACTTCCCGACGGCGAGGATCGTCGCGGGTAACACGCTCGCCAACCCGAAGTTCCTCGATGGCGAGCGCCTGCGCACTTACGACTACGTCGTCGCCAATCCACCCTTTTCGGACAAGGCTTGGTCGAACGGCATCGATACCGGCCGCGATCCACACGCCCGTTTCAGCTGGGGCGCGCCGCCGCGCAAGCAGGGCGATTACGCCTATCTGCTCCACATCATCCGCTCGATGAAGAGCAACGGCAAAGCGGCCTGCATCTTGCCGCATGGCGTGCTGTTCCGCGGCAATGCCGAGTCCGATATCCGTGAGGCGCTGATCAAGTCCGGCTACCTGAAGGGCATCATCGGCATGCCGCCGAACCTGTTCTTCGGCACCGGCATCCCGGCTTGCATCGTCGTGCTCGACAAAGAAAACGCCGCGGCCCGGCGCGGCATCTTCATGATCGATGCCTCGAAGGGGTTCCGCAAGGACGGCGCCAAGAATCGGCTGCGTGAGCAGGATATCCATCGCATCGTTGATACCTTCACCCGAGCGGCCGATGTTCCGGGTTATGCCCGCATGGTTCCGCGCGACGAGATCGCCGACCCCAAGAACGCCTATAACCTGAACCTGCCGCGCTACATCGACAGTTCCGAGGCCGAAGACATCCAGGACATCGACGCGCACCTGAACGGCGGCATTCCTGTTCGCGATATCGACGCGCTTGGCCGTTGGTGGAAGGTGATGCCGTCGCTGCGTGGCCAGCTTTTCGCGGACCTGCGTCCCAGCTACCTCTCCCTCACTTTGCCGGTGGCCGAGGTCAAAACGGCGATTGAAGGCCATGCCGAATTCCAGGCGTTCACGAAAGCGGCAGGCGATGTATTCGCCGCCTGGCGCACCCGCACCGATGCCGCCGCCCGCGCCTTCGGACTGAATAGCCATCCGAAGGAGTTCATCGAAGCGGTTTCCGAGGACTTGCTCGAGGCCTTCCGCAAAGCGCCGCTCGTCGATGCCTACGATGTCTATCAGCACCTGATGGATTATTGGGCCGAAACGATGCAGGATGACGCCTATCTGATCGCCGCCGTTGGCTGGGCGGCGGGCACCGCACCGCGTGAAATCATCAAGCGCAAGAACAAGGAGGGCAAGCTGGTCTGGCCCGAGCCGGGCGACTATCAGATCGGCAAGCGCCGGTTCACGTCTGATCTTGTGCCGTCACACCTGATCATTGCCCGCTATTTCCCGGCCGATCAGGCGGCGATCGATGCGCTCGACGCCCGAATGGCGGAACTTGAACAGGAGATGACTGAGAGGCTGGAAGACGGCGCGGGCGAGGATGGGCTTCTCACTGAAGTGATCGAGGGCGAAGGCGAGAAGCAGAAGATCACGGCGAAGGCCATCAAGACACGGTTGAAGGAGATCGGCCGCGACGCCGATCTGGCGGACGAGCGCGAGGCTTTGTCCGCCTATCAGACGCTGATCGACGATCTCGACGAGACGAAGAAGAAGCGCAAGGCGGCGCAGGAAAAGCTCTACGCCAAGGTTCACGACCGATATGTCGCGTTCACCGACGACGAGGTGAAGACCCTCGTCGTCGCCGACAAATGGCTGGCGACGATCGATGCGCGGGTGGGTGGGGAAGTCGCACGCGTGGCGCAGGCCCTCACGACGCGCGTCCGGGCGCTGGCCGAGCGCTACGAGAAGCCGCTGCCGAAGTTGGAGGATGATGCCGAAGCGCTTGCCGCGCGTGTCGCTGGTCATCTCAAGGCGATGGGGGCCACATGGAACTGAGGCCCGGATACAAGAAGACCGAGATCGGGGTTATCCCAGAGGACTGGGAGGTCAGGAGAATCGAACAAGTCGCGTTTGTTACCAGCGGCAAGAGATTGCCGCTGGGCAGCTCGTTGGTCGACCAACCGACTCCCCATCCGTACATCCGAGTCACGGATATGCGGCCCGGTACTGTCGATCTCTCCGAGATCAAGTACGTGCCAGAGAGTGTCTTCCCAGCAATCCAGCGATACCGAATTTTTCAATCGGACCTTTTCATATC
>CAZVMY010000439.1:897-2806 GCA_964628955.1 uncultured Methylocystis sp. | reverse complement strand
ATGCCGCCCGGCACCGGCGACGCGCAGCTCACCATGAGCCAGTCGGTGCCGCTCGCCGGCGCCGTCATCGTCTCGACGCCGCAGGATCTGGCCTTGCTCGATGCGCGGCGCGGCGTGGCGATGTTCCGCAAGGTCGACGTGCCGATCCTCGGCCTCGTCGAGAACATGAGCACCTTCATCTGCCCGCAATGCGGCACCCGGACCGACATCTTCGGTCACGGCGGCGCCCGCGATGAGGCAACGCGGCTCGGTGTGCCGTTCCTCGGCGCGGTACCGCTGCATATCGACATCCGGGAGCGCTCGGACGCCGGGCTGCCGGTCGTCGTCACGCAGCCCGACGGCCCGCATGCCACGATCTACAAGGCGATCGCGCGGCAGGTCTGGGACATGCTGGAGCGCGGAACCGCGCGGCGGCCGGCGCCGATGATCGTCGTGGAGTAGGTGGTTATGCGGCGCCGAAGATGGCATATATCTGTCCGGTCTTTCCTGAGCACAGATCATGTCATCCGCATTTGATACGTTGAGTTACGTCAAGCGCCTCGAAGGGGCAGGCGTCTCGCGCGTCCAGGCAGAGGCGCACGCGGAAGCGTTTCGCGATACGGTCATCCCCGAGGTCGCGACCAAAGCGGACATCGCTCGCCTGGAGGCGGTGACCAAAGCGGACATTGCTCGCCTGGAAGTGGTGACCAGAGCGGACATCGCTCGCCTGGAGGCGGCGATGAAAACGGACATTGCTGGTCTGGAAGCGGCTAGCAAGGCGGACATTGCCGGTCTGGAGGCGTCGACCAAAGCGGACATTGCTGGTCTGGAGGCGGCGATCGGCCGCCTGGACACTTCCGTGACCGTCGAGATCGCGCGCCTCGAAACGGCCATCGAGCGCACGGCGGATCGAACCACCATCCGGTTGGGCGGGCTGCTCGTCGTAGTGGCCGGCCTGGTGCTCGGACTGTTGCGCCTTTTCCCGGTTTGAACTCTCCGGCTCGCATCCGCGTCAGTCGACGAAAGCGAACCTGTCCACGTCCACCATGCCCCGGTCCGTGATCTTGAGATGGGGGATAACGGGCAGAGGAAGGAAGGCCACCTGCAGGAATGGTTCGCCGAGCGTGCAGCCGAGGCTCCTTGCGGCCTCGCGTAGCGGGATCAGCGCCTCCTTCACGGCCTCGAAAGGGAGCTGGCTCATCAGCCCGGCGACGGGCAGCGCCAGTTCGCCCAGCACGCGCCCGCCTTCCGTTACCACGAATCCGCCCTGCATCTCGCGCACGCGGTTGGCGGCCAGCGCCATGTCGGCGTCGTCCGCGCCGACGACGCAGAGGTTGTGGCTGTCGTGTCCCACGGACGACGCGATGGCGCCGCGCTTCAGGCCGAAGCCCTTGACGAACCCGGTGCAGCGGTTGCCGTTGCGGCCGTGTCGCTCGATCACGGTGACTTTGACCACGTCCTGACCGAAGTCGATGCCGGGCCGGCCGTCGCGCATGGGCAAGGTGACGGTGAGGTGTTCGGTGATGATCTTGCCGGGGATCACCCCGATCACCGGGACCGTCGGTCGGTCGAACACCGGCACGAAGTCCGAAGGCTTCACCGGAGCGGCCTTCACGCTGGTCAGGCCGACGGCAGCGACGGTGGGCCGGGCCGCGAACAGCGCCTCGTCGACGACGCGGCCTGCCGTCAGCACCGCGCCGACGCGGCAGGCCTCCAGATCGTCGAGCAGCACGATGTCGGCACGGTATCCTGGCGCGACGAGCCCGCGATCGCTCAGGCCGAAAATCCGCGCCGCCGAGACCGTCGCCACGCGGTAGGCGTGCAGCGTCGGTGCGCCGAGCGTGATGGCCGTTCTGATCACGAAGTCGAGATGGCCTTCGTCGGCCACGTCGAGCGGATTGCGGTCGTCGGTACAGAAGGCGAGGAACGG
>CAZVMY010000439.1:0-887 GCA_964628955.1 uncultured Methylocystis sp. | reverse complement strand
GGCCGAAATCAGTGGCGCAAGAGCATGCAGGTCCTTCGAGACCGAGCCCTCCCGGATCAGGATGGCCATCCCCTTGCGCAGCTTCTCGAGGGCCTCGTCGGGCCCGGTCGCCTCGTGGTCGGTCCGGACGCCGGCGGCGACATAGGAATTGAGCGCCAGCCCCGACAGCAGCGGCGCATGGCCGTCGATGTGCCGGTGGCTGAAGGCGGCGAGCTTCGAGAGGCACATGGGATCGGCGTGGACGACACCGGGAAAGTTCATGAACTCGGCGAGGCCCAGCACCTTCGGGTGGTCGGCGAAGGCCAGCAGATCGTCGACGCCGAGTGTGGCGCCGGCGGTCTCGAGATCGGTCGCCGGCACGCAGCTCGACAGCATCACGCGGATGTCCATGGCCGTCGCCTCGGCGGATGCCAGCGCATAGGCGATTCCTTCGCGGCCGAGCACGTTCGCGATCTCGTGCGGGTCCCAGATTGCCGTCGTCACGCCGCGCGGCAGCGCCATGCGGTCGTAGGCCAGCGGCGTCAGCAGCGAAGATTCACAGTGGAAATGCGTGTCGATGAATCCGGGCACGGCGATGCGCCCGCCGCCGTCGATCGTCCGCCGGCCCTCGTAGCGGCCGTAGGTGCCGGTGATCGTATCGCCCGTGATGGCGATGTCGGTCGGCGTCAGCACGCCCGTCACGAGATCGTAGAGCCGGACGTCGCGGATGACGAGGTCGGCGGGCTCGCGGCCGGCTCCCTGGGCGATGCGGGCGGCGAGCGTTGGGGCGGGGATGAGTGTCATGGCGGGACGATAAGTCAGGCGCTGCGGGCCTGTCACGCCGGCCTGTGTCGGCGTGACTTGGCAGGCGTGACTTGTCGGAGGGCTGACGCCGCGCCACAAGCGGG
>CAZVMY010000438.1:0-2827 GCA_964628955.1 uncultured Methylocystis sp. | reverse complement strand
CCTCGTCGAGCACGTGGTCCTCGCGCACATAGGCATGCGCCAGCACGTAGTCGCCGAGCGCCTGGGTGTTGCGCAGGCCGGCGCAGTGGCCGAGCATCAGCCAGGCATGCGGCCGCAGCACCGCGATGTGGTCGGTGATCGTCTTGGCGTTCGACGGGCCGACGCCGATGTTGACCAGCGTGATGCCGGCGTCGTTGGGCGCCTTCAGGTGATAGGCCGGCATCTGCGGGCTGCGCGGGCTGCCGCCCGGCTCCGGCGCGCTGGCGCCCGACCGGGTGATCACGTCGCCCGGCTCGACGAAGGCGCTGTAGCCGCGATCGCCCTCCGCCATCAGCCGGCGCGCATGCTCGACGAAGGCGTCGACGTAGAACTGGTAATTCGTGAACAGGATGAAGTTCTGGAAATGCTCGGCCTGCGTCGCCGTGTAATGCGCGAGACGCTGCAAGGAATAGTCGATCCGCGGCGCGGTGAAATAGGCGAGCGGCTGCGTCTCGCCGGGGCCGGGCGTCCGCCGGCTGTTGACGATGGCGTCGTCGACCAAAACGAGGTCGGGCACGTCGAAGCAGTCGCGCAGCCACAGGTCGAAATCGGAGGAGACGGCGGCCTCGACATGCATGCCGGCAGGAAAGGCGAAATGGATCGGGATCGGCGTGTCCGACAGCCCGACCTCGATCGGCACGCGATGGTTCTGCGCGATCATGCCGAGCTGTTCGGTGAGATAGCGGCGGAAGAGGTCCGGCCGTGTCACCGTGGTCGCATAGCGTCCTGGCTGGCCGAGGAAGCCATAGGCGAGGCGGGGATCGATCGCCGGATGGCTGTCGATGCTGACCGCGACGTAAGGGTAGCACGCCCGGAAGCGCGTCTTCGGCCGCTCGCCGTCGACGAAGCGCTGGAAGGCCGCTCGCAGATGTGCCGTCTCGGCGTGGTAGAGATGCAGGAGCGCGTCTACTGCGGCGGCGGGCGTCTCGAAGACGCGCGGCGATCGGACGCTGGGAGCACGATCGGCGTTGCCCTGCGACAGGCTGGTCGGGTCGCGGAGCGATGAGGCGGGCGGCGTCATGGGCGGACCGTGGCGATGCGCCGTCGCGCCGTCAAGCCGCGCCGAAAGCGCTGGCGTTGCGGCGGCCGCGTGCCCATATGGCTCTTGACAGGGGAAGGGATTGCCATGCGATCGGCCGTGCTGCTGCTTTCGTCGTTGCTGGGCCTCGGCCTCGCGACTGCCCCGGCACTGGGGCAGGATCCCGAGCTGATCTTCAAGAAGTCGACCGTCTGGAAGTTCCTGTCGCCGGACGACAAGCTCGCGACCTACGGCGTCGATGACCCGCAGGTGGAGGGCGTCGCCTGCCATTTCACCGTGCCGGAGAAGGGTGGCTGGACCGGCGCCCTGGGGCTTGCGGAAGAGGTGTCGGACGTGTCGCTCGCCTGCCGGCAGATCGGCCCGATCAGGTTCAAGGCCAAGGTCGACCAGGGGGCGATCATGATGCGGGAATCGCGCTCGCTGTTCTTCAAGCGCATGCAGATCGTGCGCGGCTGCGACGCGAAGCGCAACGTGCTCGTCTACATGGTCTATTCCGATCGGCTGATCGACGGCAGCCCGAAGAACTCGACGTCTTCGGTGCCGATCATGCCCTGGGGCGCCGGCGCCGAGGTCGCGAAATGCGGTGAGTTCGTCCGGGACTGACGGCGCTACTTCCGGCAGACGATGACGAAGCTCGTCGGCGTGCGGCGTCCGACGTCGGACTTCGTCGAACCCGTGATGTCGTCGGGCAGCGCGACGCGAAATTCCGATGCGGCCTTGAAGCCCTTCGACTCGCACCAGCCGTCGGCGATGATCTTGCCGCAGGTGCCGCCCGCCGCGAGACACTCGCCGGTGCCGTAGCCGTCGGTGTCGGCGATCACGTAGGTCTGGGCCGCCACCGGGCCGGCCGCCACGGGAGCGAGCGCGGTGGCGAGCGCGAAGAGTGGTGCGATGAGCGCGCGCATGAGACTGGCCTTCCGGGTGGTAAGCGGACCAGGCCGATCGTGAACAAACATGGTTAACGAAACCTTGTCGGGGAGCCCGCCGCGGTAGGAAACGGATTCGTCGGCGGAAGGGCAGGGACGGAACTGGCAGGTCGTTGGTGCGGGCGGCGGTAACACGACGGGGCTTGACGTCAACGGCCTCCCGGATCACACACCGACGGATGACAACGGCGATGCGTTTCGGCAACACGACCATTTGCGGCTAGCAGTTTCTGCTGGCCGGCGCCGTCACGTCTCACCCTCCCGAGAACAGACGCCCCGGCCGGCAACGGCACTGCGCATGTCGTAGGTTTACGACGAATGCCATTCGGGGACGACCATGGCTCTCAGGCTCTACAACACGCTGACGCGGAAGAAGGAGGACTTCGTTCCTCTCGATGCCACGAACGTGCGCCTGTATGCCTGCGGTCCGACCGTCTACGACGAGGCGCATATCGGCAACGCGCGGCCGGTCGTCGTCTTCGACGTGCTGTTCCGGCTGCTCAGGCACCTCTACGGCGCCGATCACGTCACCTATGTCCGCAACGTCACGGACATCGACGACAAGATCAACCGCCGGGCCTTCGAGCGCGGCGTCTCGATCCGTCAACTGACCGACGGCACGCTGGCGCAGTTCGAGAAGGACGTGGCGGCGCTCGGCAACCTGCCGCCGACTCACCAGCCGCGCGCCACCGATTTCGTCTGCGCCGGCGAGCAGCGGACCGACATGGTGCGCATCATCGAGCGGCTGGTCGAGAAGGGGCATGCCTACGAGGCGGCGGGCCACGTGCTGTTCCACGTGCCGTCGATGCCGGATTACGGCCGG
>CAZVMY010000437.1:2582-2828 GCA_964628955.1 uncultured Methylocystis sp. | reverse complement strand
GGCTGCGGTGACGATTGCACCTCGTCGATGACGGAGCGCAGGCGCTGCTCGAACTCGCCCTTCATGGAGGCGCCGGCCTGCATGAGCCCGATATCCAGAGCACAGACGCGCACGCCCTTGAGCGGCGGTGGCACCTCGCCGGCCGCCACGCGCTGCGCGAAGCCCTCGGCGATCGCGGTCTTGCCGACGCCGGCCTCGCCGGTGAGGATCGGGTTGTTCTGGCGGCGGCGCATCAGGACGTCGATC
>CAZVMY010000437.1:0-2572 GCA_964628955.1 uncultured Methylocystis sp. | reverse complement strand
CCCGCGCGGTCAGGTCCTGCGAGAAGCGATCGAGCGCCGTGGTCCCTTTCGCGCCTTCAGCCGTTTCCGCGCCCGGCGTCCCGGCGGCTCTGAGGCCCGAACCGTCGACCGGACGCAGGTTCTCCTCTTCCGAGCGCTCCCACATCGTCGCATGGCCGCTCGCCAGTTCGTCGACGGCCACCTTGTTGAACTCGGGCGAGGCGGCGATCAGGGCGCGGCGCAGTTCGAGCGACTTCAGCATCGCAACCAGCGCATGCCCGCTCCTGATCTGCGTCTCGCCAAAGAACAGCGTCGCGTAGTGCCAGCTCCGGTCGAGCGCATCGACGACGGTGTTCGAGACACCGGGCATCTCGGTCTCGTTCTTGCGGAAGCCCGAGATCACCGTCGTCAGGTCAGCGAGCAGCTTCGCGCGATCGAGCTTGAAATGATCAGCTGTCAGCGAAAGGTCGGTCGCAGGGCGCTGCAGGATGTGGAACAGCCAGTGCGCGATCTCGACGTTGCGGTTGCCCGCGCCCTTCGCCTGCCGCAGCGCCAGGATGAAGGCTTCGTAGCCGATCCGGTTGAGCTTGCCGGTTACCGCTTCAAGACTGATGTCGGCCATGGCGCGTCTCGCTTCTGTCACGGGTCTTCGATTCACGTCTTTCGCGGATGCGCTCTGCAGGGTGGAAGCGCGCGTCGCGGCGCAGCGAGCCCTCGGGCTCGCTCCAGTTCGGCGCGGCCCAGGTCGTCCAGCCGAGCCGGCCGAAACGGCCGAGCTTCACCGGCTCGACCTTGCCGACGGGCAGAGCGAGTTCGACGTCCCATTCGAACTGCTCGCCGAGGTAGAAGAACACGGCGTCGGCCAGCGGTTCGCAACGATCGCCGCTGGGCAGGAAACGGCTGAACTCGGCGAGATCGCGCGCGACGATCTTCACCCGGAACTTGTCGTCGACGCTGTAGACGCTCGCCCCCACGAGAGCGTCGCGGCCGAGCACCGCGTGCGACGCGCCGAGTCTCGTCCGGTCCTGCGGATCGAAGACGAGCCGCATGCCCACGAACTGCTCGACGTCCACGTCCGCGTCGAACAGTCCGGCCAGGAAGTCGCGCAGGCGCGAGGCGGATTTCGCCTGCGCCCCCACGAGCCCGGCATGGGCCAGTTTCTCGGGATCGGGCACGCTGTCGCGCGCTTGGTAGGGCACGGAACCAAGGCCGATCATGCTTCCGACATAGGCGGCGAACCGGTCGAGTTCGGGTCGGTCGTGCTGCGCGATGGGCCGGGCATCTGCCCAGGCGCGGAAATAGAGCTGCAGGAACCGGTGATTGAAAATGTCGAGGAAGCGCGGGAAAGCATCGTCGCGGGCGAGATGCCAGTGGAAGGTCTCTTCCGTCGTCGCCAGCGGCAGCGCGCCTTGCGGCCCGAGCAGCCCCAGGAACCGGGCGAAGATCCTCAGCCGTCCCTGCCCGTCGTAATCGGCGCCGCTGACCGTCGATGCCGGGAACTCCAGATAGGGGTTCTCGCCCAGCGCCACGTACTCGTCGCGTCTGGTCGCGACGTCGCCGATCCGCGGCCGGTCGGGAAAGCTGCGCTCGACACGCCGCAGCACGGCATAGAAATCGTGCCGCCACGGCTCGGTCACGAGGTCCGCGACGAAACCGGAAGGCATGCGCTCGCCGGTCACAGGATGCGTCTCGCACCTGCGCGCGGCGGCCAGCGCATGATGACGCCACGCTCGGACCCGCGGATGACGGTCTGGGTGAAGTGGTTCATCGCCGCATATTCGGCAAAGAAGCGCTCGAGCACCGCGCCGAGCAGGTAGGCTCCGGTGCCCTCGAACGCCTTCTCGTCCAGCGTCCCCGCAACTTCGAGGCCGCGCGCCGCGCCGGTCCCCGTCCGCTGCGCGAACCGGCGCACGACCGGCCGGCTGTCGACGCTCTTCACGCCGCGGATGCGCCGCTCGGTCACGCCATCGGCCACGTCGGCGAACAGCGACAGCGTCTCGCGCAACGCGTCGCCCCCGGCGCCGGCGCCGCGCTGGACCAGTCCCAGGTGGTTCAGGCTGATCAGGTTGACGAGGCGCCAGGCGATCACGCCCGTGCTCGCCGTCTCGGACCGCAGCTTGAGCTGCGAGACGATCGGCTCGCGCGGCGGCGTCGGACCGGCGAGGCAGACGATCTCGAACTGCACGGTGTCGATCAGGCGGAAATCCGCGCCGCCTTCCCCCGTCGGCAGATGCTCGGGGAGGTGACGGTTCGAGCACAGCGCCCGGATGCTCAGTTCGGACACGCCCTGCCCCGTATCGAGGCCTGCCGGCTCGCCGAGCGAGATGAACATGTCGCTGCCGGTGTAATCGGAGGCCTGGCCGAACCGCCGCTCCTGCGCGGAGCGGCGTCGCGGCAGCCGCCGCTGCGTGTAGTGCAGGCCGAACCTCGGCGATGCTCCCTCCGGCGAGGAATAGAGCGGATGCACCGGCTCCTTCTCCCGGCCGCCGGTGTAGTGCGCATAGACCTCGAGCAGGCGGTGCGGCTCATAGTCGAGATAGCGGCTCCGGTCGGGAACGACGTGATACTCGTGCTGGTTGGCGCGGATCGGGAC
>CAZVMY010000436.1:0-2852 GCA_964628955.1 uncultured Methylocystis sp. | reverse complement strand
CAAGAAAACTACAGTGATAATTGTAACGACATCATAGCGGTACGTGTCAATTCGGATAATTCGGGACGAAGCGCGGTCCTTGCGAGGCCCTATCGTGTGCCATCACGCTCGCCTCAGTCGCCCAGATCGAACCAGGCTTCGACCGTGCCTTGGGAGGGACGTACGGGCGCGTCGAGTAAGGGGACCAAGCGCGGCGCGGCCCGAGACCCACGCGTGTCGTCAAGGTCGCGCAGTGCGTCTGCCGCGAGTTGAGCGAGAACGCGATCCTCCTCCCAGAAGAAGCGAATCTCCCGCCGGTTCTTCGCGGCGGCGACCTGTTCGGCCGGCGGCGTCTGCACGCCGAGCGCAGCCAGCGCTGCGAGGGCGGCGTCGCGCCGCTGCTCAGAACCGATATACTGCAGGAACACTGTCGAGCAAAACTGTCGCGGTACGGTGACCTGAGCCCAGTACTGTGTGCCGCGCGGGCGCTGAAAAGTGATCGGCGCCGACGCCACGGTGACCCGCGCATTGGCGGGCACCACCCCCACCTGCGGCGCCATTGCGTAGGTGGGGCTCGGCTTGTCTGCGCGCAGGCGGATACTGTCGTCGCTTCTAAGCTGGACGTTGTCCCCGGGTTGCAGCCGCGCCGGACTCATGCCGTTCTCAAGCTTGCTTTCGGGCTGCCCACCGAACCACAGCCAGCCTGTGCAAGCGCCGATGCCGTCGGTCGGAACCGGCACCGAGACCGGTGCTGCGCCGCGAGGGGGACGCGGCCCGGAGGCCTGGCTATCAACCGCTGAGCTCCGCGTCGGTGAATCTGGGGCTATGGCGAGGCGGTCAAGGCTAGCGGGGCCTCTGTCGCTCCGCTGCAGCAGCAGCTCTTTGAGAGGCGCGAGCGACGGCTGGTCTCCGTTGAGTGCATCCAGCGCCGCGCCTATTTGGTCGGCAACACGTTGTCGTTCTTTGCTAATGACCGACTTTTTTTCAGCCTCGTTCTCTACATAATCTTTCCACCTGACCAAGTAGACGATAGCCACGACCAGCGCAACCACGCCGAAGGCAAGGCCCAGACCGAGCCGCCATAGCTTCGCGCTCCTGTCTCTAGCGATGCGCACCTCGCTCGCTTCCACAAAGGCTTGGATATCGGGGTCATCGCTCTCATAGAGCGACGCTTCAACCAAGGCCTTGCCGGTCAGCAAATAGCCCGTTTTCGTGCTGTCTGCGCTGGCGCGCCATTGCCGCGCTAGCGCTCCGATTCGGATGATAGCTCTCGCCCGAGCGAGCGCCTCCACGTCGGACGGAACCGGCGGCGGCTCTGGTTCCGGCTTTGCGATCTGATCCACACTCAAACGCTTGAGCATGTCCCAAGCGGCGCTGGCGTCACTGGAGTGCGCTGGTTCAGAACCGTAGGCGTTGGGAGGCCCTGCCGAGGTGGTCGAGCGTTCCGTATTGGCCGCTGAGGTGGACGAGCCTGTCTTCAGCCCGCTAGCCGCTGCGTCGACCGCATCTTGCTCGAAAGCGGCCAGAGTGGGCGTTTCGGACAACCCGTCGCCGCGCGCCACCGCCTCGGCCGACCATTGGAACAGCGTTCGGCGCAGCCAGTCGCGCTCGCGGCCCGGAGGAGTCGCGCGCCCCGCCTCGACGAGTTCCTCGATCAGGCCAAGCCGGTCCGGGGCGACCAGCGTCACGCCTGCTAGCGAACGCGACAGAAGGGCTTGGTGGCGGCTCCGCAGGCCCTCGATCGTCGCAGCGAGCGCGGTCGGAGGCGCGCTCATGCGTCCACCCACAATCCGCAATGCATAGGCACGCGGGTGAGGATGGTCTGGAGCTGCTCCTTGATCAGCAGGCAGCGCTCGAAGTCCGCCTTCATCAGGCGGTCGATCTCGTAGAAACTGCCGCGGACGTCGGCGCGCAGCATCGTGAAAGCGTGGACCACGCGCGAGAAGGTCGCCTCGCTGGCATCCTTCGGGGCGTTCGGACGTAGCGCGCGCTCATACAAGGTCAGCGCGTCCGTCATCGGCCCCGTCAACGATTGCACATCGTCCGGCGAGGCGGCGACCGCGCGCAGGCTGGTGCGCAGCGCGGTGACGATCGGAACGACAGCCTCGAACCAGTCTCGAACCGGATCGGTCAGGCAGTCTTCGAGCTGATAGAGCCTCAGGTCGGCCGATTGCCAGACCGCGTGCTCCATCAACCGGCGACGCAGCGTGTCGGCGAGATCGATCGCTGCGTCACGCGCCTGGTCGAGATTCTGGCCTTGTGACATCCGTGTCAGCGCGCGGGTGAACGCCTTCAGCGGCAGGTCTCGGGACTTGCCGAACAGGATTTCGTCGATCAGCGGCATCTCGGCGGCAAGAAGCGCCCGCAGGCGACCGCGCGCATCGGCCTCCTTGTCTGGACCGCCCGGGACAAGCGTTTCCTTGGCCTGGAGGAGCGCGCGCTGGCACCGCTCGCGGCAGGCCTCGCCATCGTCCGGCAGGCCATCACCGATGCGGTCGATCTCGACCAACGCGCGCTGCAGTAAGCCAAGGATGTCCGCCGCGAGAAGTCGTGAGGGGTCGTCCGCGACGAGCACGTCGAGCCAGCCTGCACCGAGCACCTGCAGGTTATGCAGCGCATCGTGTAGGCCCTTGAGAGCGGCGAAGGCCTCGAGGCAACCAATCAGTTCGATCAGCGGCACGCGGATCTCGCACAGCGCCGAGAAGATCAGCGGATCTCCGACCCGGCCGGGGCCTGGATCCTCCGGCAGCGCCGCAGCGAGCTGCTTCAACGCCTCCGCCACCAACGCCGTCTGAGCGGCGACGTCGCGCGGCGCGCGCACAAGGATCGGCACCGCGACGAGCGCCTCGCGCCGCAGCGCCTCGACCTTCCAT
>CAZVMY010000435.1:0-2861 GCA_964628955.1 uncultured Methylocystis sp. | reverse complement strand
CCCGATGATCGCGGTTCCCGTCAGCGACTTGCCGGCGCCGGATTCGCCGACGACGCCCAGCACCTCGCCGGGCGCGATGTCGAAGGAGATGCGGTCGATCGCCTTGAGCACGCCGCGACGCGTGACGAACTCGACCTCGAGGTCGCGGACGGAGAGAACGGGTACGGTCATGGATTTGCCGTATACGTTCGGCTATATATTCTTGTGTTTGACGAGGTGATGACCATGCGTCCTCCGATCATCCCGCCTGTTTGATCCGCATGTCGGCCTGCCGGTTGTCGGCCAGCAAAGCGCGCGTGGCCGCGAGTGCGGTTCGGGCCTTTTCTCTGCCACGTTTGCCAAGAGCAAGGTAGCCTGAGAGGAGCTCCCGCTGACGCGGCGGGGCCAATTCGTCGAAGCGACCTGAAGAGAACGCTTCGATCAGAGCCCCAATATCGAGATCGATCTCGTAATAGTCGAGAACGGGACGGATCAACGTTTCCGGGAGGATCGTCAGGTCGCGTTCAACGGCTGCGAGGACCAGTCGCTTGGTGCTCTGGACGCTGCGGGGCAGCGGATGTCCATCAGTCCGTTCCAGCCGCTCGTCAAACCGTGCCAATTCCTCCTTCACCCGATCGTCGCTGAACTGGGTCTCGACCAGTTCGAGGTCAGAGGCCAGGTCAGCCTCGATGGCTATGACCGTGTCTTTGACCCGCTCCGCCCGCAGCCGTTGTTCTTCCGTCTCCTTGGATTCGCGGTCGAGTTGGGCCTTGTACTCCCAGACGAGCGCCGCGACGCAGGCCGCCGCAGCCGTGCCGGTCGCGGTCAGCAACGCGGCGGCAACCGCCGTTTGCCCGTGCCACGCGCCGAGAGAATAACCGAGTGCCGCTAGGGCCGCCATCAACGAAGCTGCGATGCCGACGAGCCGCGCGATCCGGCTGCTGATCGGCACAGTCATTTCAGCTTCGGGTTCAGGGCTTCGCGCAACCAGTCGCCGAGCAGGTTGATGGCGAGCGCGAGCAAGATGAGCGTGATCGCCGGGAACAGCAGGATCCACCACTCGCCCGAGAACAGGAACTGCTGTCCGAAGCGGATCAGGGTGCCGAGCGAAGGCTGTGTCGGCGGCATGCCGACGCCGAGGAACGACAGCGTGGCCTCCTCGAGGATGGCGAGCGCCAGATTGATGGTGGCGATGACCAGGACCGGACCGGTGACGTTCGGCAGGATGTGCTTCAGCATCACCGGCAGGCTGCTGATGCCCATGAGCTTCGCCGCCTGCACGTAGTCCTTCGAGCGCTCGACCAGCGCCGAAGCGCGTACCGTGCGGGCATATTGCGCCCAGTTCGAGATACCGATCGCGATGACGAGGATCAGCAGCGTCATCTGCTCCTGCTGCGCCGGCGGAATGATGCCGCGCGCCACCCCGAAGACCAACAGCGCGATCAGGATCGCCGGGAACGAAAGCTGCACGTCGGCGACGCGCATGATCAGCGCTTCCGTCCGGCCGCCGACATAGCCCGCGATCAGGCCGAGGAAGACGCCGATGACCAGCGAGAAGACCACCGAGGCCGCCCCGATGAGGAGCGAGACCCTGGACCCGTAGAGAATGGCCGAGAACATGTCCCGGCCCTGGCTGTCGGTGCCGAGCCAGAAGACGTTGCCGGAGATCTCGTTCGGCTCCATCGGCCGCGTGAGCCCGTCCATGAGGTTGAGCGACGCGGGATCGAACGGGTTCTGCGGCGCGATCCAGTGAGCGCCCACGGCCATCGCGATCATTATCAGGGCGATTACGCTGGCCACGATCGCCGTCGGCGACGTGCGGAAGCTGTAGGCGAGGTCGGAATCCGCCATGCGCGCCAGTGCGGCACCGATACGGGTGATCGCCCCGCCACGTTCCGTCGATTTGACCGAGAGCGTCATGGCTCAGACCGTCTTCACGCGGCGCGACCGCAGCCGCGGATCGAGCGCGAAATAGAGCAGGTCGACGATGAAGTTGGTGAACACGAACACCGCTGCGACGAAGACCAGATAGGCCGACATGACCGGGACGTCGACGAACTGCACCGCCGTGACGAACAGCGCGCCGAGGCCCGGCCACTGGAACACGGTCTCCGTCACGATCGCGAAGGCGATGACCGAGCCGAGCTGCAACCCGGCGATGGTCACGACGGGGATCATCGTGTTGCGCAGCGCATGGCGGAAGTTGATCGACCGCTCGGCGATCCCCCGCGCCCGCGCGAACCGGATGAACTCGGCCCGCATGATCTCCAGCATCTCGGAGCGGACCAGTCGCATGATCAGCGTGAGCTGGAAGAAGCCCAGCGTGATCACGGGCATCACCAGCGAGCGCAGGCCGCTTTCGGTGAGCAACCCCGTCGTCCACCAGCCGATCCGCACGGTTTCACCACGGCCGAAGGTCGGCAGCCAGCGCAGTTCGACGCCGAACAGGTAGATGAGGCCGATTCCGATGAGAAAGGTCGGCAGCGAGACACCGACGAGCGACAGCGTCATGACGGTGTTGGCGATGATGCCATTGCGGTGGATCGCGCTGTAGACGCCCAGCGCCACCCCGACCACGGTGGCGAAGATCGCCGACAGGATCGCGAGTTCCAGCGTTGCCGGCAGGCGCTCGAGGATCAGCGCTCCGACCTTCTGCTGCTGGCGGTAGGAGATGCCGAAATCGCCCTGCGCGGCGTTGGCGACGAACTGGAGGAACTGGATCGGCCAGGGCTGGTCCAGCCCGAGTTCGCGCCGCAGGTCCGCCTGGTCCTGCAGGGTCGCCTCCTGGCCCATCATGTTGACGACGGGATCGCCGACGAAACGGAAGATCGAGAACGCGATGAAGGCGACCGCCAGCATCACGAGCAGGCCCTGCGTCGCCG
>CAZVMY010000434.1:0-2865 GCA_964628955.1 uncultured Methylocystis sp. | reverse complement strand
GCGACCCGCTGCTGCAGGCCGCCCGACAGCATCCTGGGGTAAGGCCCGCCGAAGCCGTCGAGGCCGACGCGGGCCATCCAGTCGCGGATGACCGGCGCGCGCGCCGCCGCCGGCACGCCCTGCTCGCGCAGGCCGAAGCCGATGTTCTCCGCGACCGTCAGCCACGGAAACAGCGTGTAGGACTGGAAGACCATGCCGCGGTCGGCGCCCGCCCCCGTCACCGCCACGCCGTCGATCAGCACATGGCCGGCGCTCGGCCGGTCGAGGCCGGCGACGATCCTGAGCAGCGTGGACTTGCCGCAGCCGGACGGGCCGAGGATCGTGACGAAATCGGCGTCGTCCACCGCGAGGTCGGTCGGCTCCACCTCCTCCGCGGGACCGGTCAATCCGAGCCGACAATTGATACCCCAGAGCCCGATTGAAAAGGCGTTGAGCGATATCAGCAGGTTGCGATGCCTATTTGGTGCTGAAACCGATCCGGTTCATCGCCTCGAGCGGTTGCCCGTTGCGGATGATGCCAAGCAAACTTCCGCCGGTTTCGACCGTGCGCGACGATTGACGCATGAACGGCTTCCAAAACGTTTTGGAGACTGCTATGAACCCATGGTCTAAATCAAGACGACTCTTGGGTATCGCAGCCGATGAGCTCACTAAAGCAACTGGCGCAGACACTCGGTCTCTCGATCACGACCGTGTCGCGCGCGCTCGACGGCTATGGCGACGTCGCCACCGGCACCCGCGAGCGCGTCTTCGCTGCTGCCGAGAGCACAGGCTACAGGCCCAACTCCGCGGCGCGCCGACTGCGGCGCGGGCTGACCGAGATCGTCACGTTGGTGTTGCCGGCCGAGCCCGGCCATTTCAACGAGCCTCTTTATATGGAACTGCTGGGATCAGTCGGTGAGACGCTGGCGCAGCATGGCTACGACCTGACGCTGATCGCGGCGCTGCCGGGTCCCGACGAACTCAAGACCTATCACCGCTTGGTCGAGGGCCGGCGCACCGACGCGATCATCGTCGTCCGGACGCGGCGCGAGGATGCGCGTCTGCATTATCTGGCGCAGACCGGCTTCCCCTTCGTGGCGATGGGTAGGAGCGACTTTGCCGAGCCTTATGCCTTCGTCGACGGCGATGGCGAGGCGGCCTTCCATGATGCGGTGCTGCGGCTGGCGGCGCTCGGCCACCGCCATGTCGGCCATATCGCCGCACCGTCGACCTTCATGTTCGCGCATCTGCGCCGGACAGGCTTTGCGAACGCGATCGCGCAGACCGGCCTGACCGGCGAGATCGCCGAGGGCGTCGCGACCGAGGAGGGCGGCTACCGCGCCGCCGTCATTTTGCTCTCCCGGACGCCGACGCCGAGCGCGCTGCTCTGCCAGACCGACCGGATGGCGATCGGCGCGATGCGCGCGGTGCGCGAGCGTCGCCTTTCCGTCGGCGCTGACATCGCTATCGTCGGCCACGACAACATCTCGGCTGCAGCCTTCGCCGATCCGGCCCTGGCGACGATGGAATTGCCGATCGCTGCAACCGGACGACGGTTGGCCGAGATCGCGCTCGCCCGCATCGGCGGGGCCGATCCGCGCGATCTGACCGAGATCAATCCCGTCGCCTTCGTCGCCCGCGCCTCGCTCGGGGAGGCGCGGCCCTGACCCTCTCGACGCAGCCGGCCTCTCGCAGCCGGATTTCGCGCCCCTTCGACCAGACCAAGCGAGACAGGGAGAAAACCGATGACAGCTTTCAAGCTCACGACCATGGCGGCGCTGGCAGCAGTGGGCATCGCCTTCACCGCGCCGGGCGCATGGGCGCAAGACCTCGTCTTCCTGTCGACGCAGCTTCGGCCGATCGACGAAGCCCAGAAGGTCCGCGACGTGCTGCTGAAAGGCGCGCCGAAGACGACCTATGTGGTCGAGGAGCCGCCGCAATTCGCCGTCCGCATGAAGGCCGAGCAGCAGGCCGGCAAGCGCACGATCAGCCTGGCCGGCGCGCTTCACGGCGAACTCCAACCGCTGGCGCCGGCTGGCGGGCTCGATCCGATCGACGATGTCGCCGCCAAACTCGCCTCGTCCGGCATTCCCGCCGGGCTGATGGAACTCGGCAAGCTGGGCACGGACAAGCAGCAATACATCCCCTGGATGCAGGCGACCTATGTGCTGGTGGTCAAGAAGGACGCCCTGCCCTTCCTGCCGGCCGGGGCCGATGTCAACGCGCTCAGCTACGAGCAGCTCGCAGCCTGGGGCAAGGCGATCCAGGACAAGACCGGCCAGCGCCGGATCGGTTTCCCGGCCGGGCCAAAGGGCCTGTTCGCGCGCTTCGTCCAGGGCAATCTCGTGCCGTCCTATACCGGCTCGATGGTGACCGAGTTCCGTTCGGCGGCGGCCGAGAAGGGCTGGACCGACTTCAAGGCGATCTGGGCCGTCAGCAACCCGAACTCCAACAACTACAATTTCATGCAGGAGCCGCTCATGGGCGGCGAGGTCTGGATCGCCTGGGATCATATCGCCCGGGTCAAGGACGCGCTGACGGCCGAGCCCGACAAATACCTCGTCGTGCCGCCGCCGGCCGGAGCGAAGGGCCGCGCCTATATGCCGGTGATCGCCGGTCTCTCGATCGCCAGGGATTCGCCCAATCGGGCGCAGGCGGCGGCCGTAATCGAGCATCTGCTGAAGCCTGCGACGCAGATCGCGACCGCCGTCGAGGTCGGCTTCTTCCCGGTCGTGAACACCCCCCTGCCTGCTGACTTGCCCGCCGGGATCAAGCTGCTCGCCGACGCCATCGGCAAGACGCAGAGCGCCAGGGACGCGATCGTCGCGCTGCTGCCGGTCGGCCTGGGCGACAAGGGCGGCGAGTTCAACAAGGTCTATGTCG
>CAZVMY010000433.1:0-2879 GCA_964628955.1 uncultured Methylocystis sp. | reverse complement strand
ATCCGGGTGATTGGCATCGATGACTGGAGCTGGCGGCGCGCGACGAGCTATGGAGCCATCATGGTTGATCTCGATCGCCGCTCGGTTGTCGATATTCTGGACGACCGCAGCGTCGAGAGTGCCGCCAAGTGGCTTCGGGACCATCCTTCCATCGAGGTCGTCAGTCGGGACCGCTGCGGTCTGTATGCGCAGGCCGTCCGAGAAGGCGCACCGCAGGCCCAGCAGGTCGCCGATCGGTTTCATCTGATCCAGAAACGTCGCTCGGCCATCGAAGAACAGATGAGCCTTTCCGGGCGTGCCACCGGCCGGGCTATCCTGTCGGAGGACGCAATTGTTGTCAAATCGCGTTGAAGGTCAGCCCCCTTATCGCGTTGAAGTTCAGCCCCCTTGGGACCTGCGCCGACGTGCCGAGGTCGCCCCGGCTGAGCTGGTCGGGGTTGCTCGGCCGGGGCGATTTCGGCGTCCAGTGCGCGATGGAGGATGACGTTGTCAGGCGCGGTTTTTGAAGCGCCAGCTCTCGTTGCCGGTCTCGATGATGTCGCAGTGATGCGTGAGCCGATCGAGCATTGCGGTCGTCATTTTGGCGTCGGTGAACACCTGGGGCCAGTCGGCAAAGGCGAGATTGGTCGTGATGATGACCGAGGTGTTCTCATAGAGCTTGCTGATCAGGTGGAAGAGCAACTGGGCGCCCGCCTGGCTGAACGGCAGGTAGCCCAGTTCGTCGATCACGATGAGATCGTGCCGCAGCAAGGTCTCGACGATGCGCCCGCTCTTGCCGGCGGCCTTCTCCTGTTCGAGCTGATTGACCAGATCGACGAGGTTGAAGAAGCGGCCGCGGGCCCGCGCCCGGATCACGGCGGCCGCGATCGCGATGGCAAGATGGGTCTTTCCGGTGCCGGTGCCGCCGATCAGGATCAGATTGCGCTTGGCGTCGATGAAGTCGCCGGTGGCGAGTTCGCGGATCTGGCCTTCATCGACGGGCGTGTTCTCGAAGACGAAGGCGTCGATGTCCTTCAGCACCGGGAATCTGGCGCCGCTGATGCGATAGTTGATCGAGCGGGACTGGCGATGGGTCAGCTCCGCGCGGACCAGGCTCGCCAGCAGCGGATAGATCTCCTCGCGCCGGCTCAGGCCCTTGCCGGCGATCTCGTCGAAGCTGGCGCGCATGCCATAGAGCTTGAGACTGGTCATCGCCTCGATCAGTTGGTGACGTTCCATCAGGCAGCTTCCCTTCTCCTGCGCAGGTTGTCGTATCGGGCGCAGTCGGCGACTGGCTCGGTCTTGAGCTTGAGAGCGTCGGGCGTGGTGATGCTCTGGGGCACCGGCGGCTGACGACGTCGCGCCAGGATCGCCATGACGACGTCGCCGCTGGCGATGCCGGCCGCGAGCGCCTCGGTGCAGGCCTCCGCCACCGCGGCGATGCCGTCTTCGGGGACGCGGCCGAGGATCTTCACGAACTGGCGGTCGCCATCGGCATGACGCCGCAGCTTCTCGCGCACCGCAGTGAGCGGCGCCGGCAAATCCCAGTCCTTGAACGGGGCGCCGTTACGCAGGGCACCGGGCTTGCGTATCAGCACCGGCAGATAGTGCCAGGGGTCGTAGACGACCTGGTCGCGCTTGAAGCTGCGTGGGTGATCGGCGACCGTCTCGCCGTCGAGCAGCACGACGATCCGATCGGCATAGGCGCGCACCAGCACGGCGCGGCCAGCGGCTCGGGCATCGACGCTGTACTTGTTGCGGTCATGCGTGATCAGGCAGGTCGTGGTCGCCCGCATCGGCTTCTCGACGAAGCCGGCGAAGGGCCCCAGATACGGCATCAGCCGCGCCTTCTCCTCGTCGAAGACCTCGATGACAAACCGGTCGCGGAACTCGGGGTGCTTCGCCCGCCGGGCATAGGCCATGCACTGATCGGCAAGCCAGGCGTTCAGCTCATCGAGCGTCTTCACCTTCGGCCGTGGCCGGAACAGCAGGTCGCGGATCGTGCCAACCTGGTTCTCGACCTGGCCCTTCTCCCAGCCGGCCGCCGGCGTGCAGGCCACCGGCTCGACGAGATGATGCGAGCACATCTGCAGAAAGCGCCGGTTGTACTCCCGGGCGCGCCCGACGAAGACCGTCTCCACCGCCGTCTTCATGTTGTCGTAGATGCCGCGCCGGCAGACCCCGCCGTAAAAGGCGAAGGCCTTGTCGTGTGCATCGAAGACCATCTCCTGCGTCTCGCGGAAATAGGCGCGCACGATCGGCATGCGGCTATAGGAAAGCCGCATCTGCGCGACCTTCACCACGACGGGCAGGCCGTGAAGCTCGATCGCCTCGTGGCTCCAGTCGAACTGATAGGCTTCGCCAGGATCAAACCGCAGCGGGATGAAAGCCTGCGCCGGCAGCCGGGCGCGATCGGCACGCCAAGCCTTCACGAACCGGTGGACGCTGTCATGCGCCCCGTCATATCCGTGCCCGCGCAGTTCCTCGAAAAGCCGGATCGTCGAGCGCCGCTCGCGCCGGGGCAGCCGGTCTTCTGCCTCCAGGATGCCGGTCAGCGTCTCCACCCAGGCCCCGAGCTTCCGCTGCGGCTGAACCTCGCGCTTGTAGGTGAACTCGGTCGCGCCGGATCGGAGCACCTTGCGGACCGTGTCGCGCGCAATGCCCAGCTCGCGCGCGATCCGCTTGATCCCCTTGCCGTTCTGGAAATGCTCGAAACGGATCCGACCAATCGTCTCCACACCCGTCATCCCCGGACCCTTCCGAAAAACCGGAAGGATCAGCCAGAGCCAATAACAGGGGGACTAACCTTCAACGCGATAAGCGCCCCTCACAGGGGCAACATTGCAGGCGATCTCACATTCATGATGGCGTAGACGACGGGCTCGCCATCCCGCTCCCAG
>CAZVMY010000432.1:0-2885 GCA_964628955.1 uncultured Methylocystis sp. | reverse complement strand
ACGAACGGCGTCCGGTCCAGGCCGGACAGCCGCTCAAGACGGACGCGCGACCGGACAGTGGCCGCAGACGACGCTTTCGCGGCCCGCGCCGCAGCGCAGCTTGAGCCACAGGAGAGCCCATGGCCAAAGAGGAACTGATGGAATTCGAGGGCGACGTGATCGAGGTCCTGCCGGACGCTCGCTTCCGCGTCCGCCTCGAGAACGGTCACCAGGTCGTGGCCTACACGGCCGGCAAGATGAAGAAGAACCGGATCAAGACCCTCGAGGGCGACCGCGTCACCGTCGAGATGTCGCCCTACGACCTCGAGAAGGGCAGGCTGATCTTCCGGCACAAGGACGCCCGCCAGGGCACGTCCACCTCGCCGCAGCGTCCCCAGTTCCGCGGCGGCCAGCGCCGCCGCTGAGATCGGCGTGTCGCATGTCGCCATGCGTGGTCGCCGGCACGACACGCATTCACCGGGCATTCACGGCCCTGGCCCGATAGCTCCGCGCACAAGCACTGCGGGGCCAACGGTCGTCGATGAATTCAGCTTCCACGTCTGACGAACACGGCCGGGAGACCGGTCGCGGGAGGACGCGGGTCTCCTTCGCGCTGCGTCTCTGTATCGTCGCCGTCTTTCTCGTCGCGGGCGGCGCGCTGATCGACGTCGGCCGTGTCATGGCCGCACGGGAAGGACTGGATCGACTCGCGGTCCGGGCCGCGGAGCGTGCGCTGGTCGAGCAGCCCGTCAGCCTGCGCGAGGGCAACTGCCGAAAGGTTTTCGCCGAGACGCTGTGGACGGACGTCGACGTCTCGCTCGACGAGTTGTCGGTCTCCGTGGACGTCGCCGGGCAGCATCACGTGGCCACGGTCGAATATGACGCGACGGTGCGACTGACCGTCGGCCGCTTCTTCGGGGTTCCCGCGATCGAGATTTCCGGAGACGGCGAGGCCGGTCGCAGCCTTCCCGCTTCCGCTCCCGAAGAGCCGGCGTTCGACGTCGCCGACGCGACGTCGGGACATCGTTGACGAACCGTTAACGGAATCGACTGCATTTCCAAAAAAAGCAACGATTTGAACCGTCAGGAATCGGTGGTCTAGGCTGGTTAAATTTAACCGTATTTTTACTTCTGCAGGCAGACCTCCGAATTAGACATTACTTTCCGCTCTGGCTCTACGTTGCATCGCCTGCGAGCCAGAGGTTGCCATGCGCCAGTTGATCCGTTCCCGAGTTTTGCCACGGCTTCGCGCGTTCGGCGCCCGTGAAGAGGGACTCGTGAGTGTCGTCTTCGCGCTCATCGCGGTCGCGCTGATGACCAGCGTCGGAGCCGCCGTCGATTACGCCCGCACGAGCGGCGCCCGCGAGATGCTCCAGGCGCATGCAGACGCCGCCGTGCTTCTGGGCGCGACGAAGACGTCGGACGCGACCATCGACAAGAAGAAGATCGAAGCGACGTTTCAGGCACTGGCATCGGAAGCCGGGATGAACAACGTGTCCGGGGTCGCCACGATCACCAAGACCGGCAACCAGTCGACGGTGAGGCTGAACTTCTCGGGCGAGCTGCCGCTCGTGTTCGGGGCGTTCCTCGGCCTCGACAAGGTCAAGATGTCGGGCCTGGCGGAGGCCGTCAGTGCCGGCAAGGCGGACGAGCACTTCACCGACTTCTTCTTCGCGATCGACGCATCGGCCTCGATGGGCATCGCGTCGACGGCGGCGGGGATCACCAAGCTCGAGGCCGCGACCAAGAAGGCTGGTCACGAGCAATGCGCCTTTGCCTGCCATCGAACGCTGTCGGGCCAGAAAAAGACCAACCTCGAAATCGCACAGAAGGAAGGTGTCGAGATTAGGCTCGACGTCGTGCGTAACGCGACGAAAAAGGTTCTCGCGTTCATGGCCGACCAGGAGGCGATCTATCCAAACAACAAGCTTCGCGCGGCCGTTCATTCTTATGCACAGACGCTGAAGTCGGTCACGCCACTGACGGCTGACTTGGCCTTCGCGTCAAACACGCTCGGCCCGATCAGCCTGCGTGAGGAGGGCACGTTCTTCGACATCGCCATTCCCGGCTTGCTGACGTCGATGGGGCCGCAGGGCACGGGGACTTCTGAGACGGATACGGAGAAGGTGCTGATCCTCGCGACGGACGGCGTGCAATCGCTCAACGATGCCAAGAAGCCGACCGTACAGATCCGGCCGCTCGATCTGACGCTGTGCAACAGCATCAAGGCGAAGGGCATCAAACTCGGGATCATCTACACATATTATGAGAAGATCCCGAATAATGCGTGGTACATGAAGTACGTCAATCCGTTCCAGCCGAACTTGCCGGATCATCTGCAGGGCTGCGCTTCTCCCGGCATGTATGCTCTCGCCACCAGCGAGGCGGACATCGTGACCGCGTTCCAGAACCTGATCATCAAAGCGCTCGGCACTCCGCGCCTGACGCAGTGATCGCCGGAGGTTGACGAGGGCCGCCTCTCGACCGGGAGGGGCGGCCCTTCGCGCGTCGGACTGCCGCGGACGGTCCTCATCCTGCCGCGTTTGCCTTATGCTGTCGGCTCAGAATCGGAGCTGAGCCTTGTCCGACCCCTCCACTGCCGACCGCGCGGCGGCGCCTGCCCCGCCAGGGAGAGGCATCGCCGAACGGGCACGGGCCGCATCCCTGCCGGAGGCGCGCTATCTGGCCGGGCTCAACCCCGAGCAGCGGCTCGCCGTCGAGGCGCTCGACGGGCCGGTGCTCGTGCTGGCCGGCGCCGGCACCGGCAAGACGCGGGTCCTGACCACGAGGATCGCGCATATCCTCGCCGCGGGGCGCGCCTACCCCGGCGAGATACTGGCCGTCACCTTCACCAACAAGGCGGCGCGCGAGATGAAGCACCGCGTCGGCGCCATGGTCGGGCAGAT
>CAZVMY010000431.1:0-2891 GCA_964628955.1 uncultured Methylocystis sp. | reverse complement strand
GGTCGCGGCGAGACGGCCGGCCGCGGGCTGATCCAGACCTACGATCCCTCGCATCCGGTGATGCGCGCCATCCTGTCGGGCGATGCCGCACGCTTCTACGCGGAGGAGATCGAATTGCGGCGAGAAGCGGGTCTGCCGCCGTTCGGCAGGCTGGCGAGCCTCATGGTGACGGCTGCGGCGCGGCCCGACGCCGACAGCCATGCCCGCGCGCTGGCGGCGGCCGGGCATGGCGTTGCAGAGCAAGAGCCCTACGGCGGGGTCCGGCTGCTCGGCCCGGCCGAAGCGCCGATCGCGCTGGTGCGGGCGCGGCATCGCGTGAGGCTGATCGTCAAGGCGCCGCGGGCGGCCGATCTTCAGGGTTTCGTGCGGGCCATGATCGCTGCGGCGCCGAAACCACGTGGCTCGGTCCGGGTCGACGTGGACGTCGATCCCGTGAGCTTCCTTTAGGTTTATTGGACAGTCAGATCATAGGTTACCAATGAGCAACCCGCACCAGATATATTGTTTCCACAAATCTTCAATTTAAACGAATCTTTACCTTTAAAATCTGACTTTGGACGATAACTAAACCCAAATTCTCGTATTTGACTTAAGCTGCCCGCCTTGGGACTCTGAACAATTGAAGCTTCGGTGAAGCTCATTCTTCCGCCCGCTGTAAAATTTGGATTGCACCCTTTCGAGTCACTGAAAACAAAAACAGTTACTTCGTCGCCTTGAAGAAGAAATCGGTTAGAAGGCATGAATTTGCACTCAGCACGAGCGTCGAAGGTTACAAAAAAAGATATTGCAACACATGCGGCTCCAGCCCGGAAATTCATCAACCATTCTCCCCAAGATTCATCCAACGTTGGAAGTATAAAATTAATTGTATAGTTGTCAATTGTTAATTTAGAAATTTATCCGAAATGCTTCGCAGCCCTGCATGCTGCCAGTAGTCGCAAGCGGGCGGCTCTGTCCGGGTCGACGTGGATGTCGATCCGGTGAGCTTCCTGTGACGCGGCTCAGTCGCCGTGGGCGTCCTCGTTGATGGTGATCGTCGGCATCTTGGAAAAATCGACGGCGACCGGCTGCTGCGCCTTGACGAGCTCGACCTGATAGGTCCGCAGCACGTGTTCCAGGCGCTGACGGACCTCGGTGTACCCCGGCGTGGCCGGGTCGAGGTTGAGCGGCCGCAGGCAGAAGTCGATGATCTCCTTCGGCCTGTCGAGGGTCTGGGTCATTGCGCTCCTCCTTGCGCTGTTGGAGCGGCAAGAGAGCATGGCGGGTGATGGGAGGCAAACCCGGCACGCCGTCTTGCGTGCCGGAGTCCGATCACGTCCTGATCAGATCACGACGACCCTGGTGCCGACCCTCACCCGGTCATAGAGGTCGACGACGTCCTCGTTCAGCATGCGGATGCAGCCCGAGGACACGGCGTGACCGATGCTGTCGGGTTCATTGGAGCCGTGAATCCGGTAGAGCGAGGAACCGAGATAGAGCGCGCGGGCACCCAGCGGGTTTTCCTCGCCGCCCGGCATGAACCGCGGCAGGTCGGGGCGGCGCTTCAGCATCTCGGCCGGCGGGGTCCAGTCGGGCCATTCCTGCTTGCGCGTCACGGTCTTGACGCCGCGCCAATCGAAGCCTGGCCGACCCACGCCGATCCCGTAGCGCAGTGCCGTGCCATCCTCGAGCACGAGGTAGAGCCTGCGTTCGATGGTGTTGACGATCACCGTTCCCGGCGCATGCGGACCATCGTAGAGGACGAGCTCTCGCGGGATCGCGGGCTCGGCGGGCGTTTCCAGCGGTAGCGAGACATACTGGCGGCTGCGGACGTCGAAGAACGTGTTGCCGTTGAAGGATTGTGCTGGACTGGCGATCGAGACGGTGGCCGCGGCGGCGACGAGCGCGGCGATAAAACTCTTCATGTTCAAGCTCCCTCGTTGCGGAGGGCCCCCTGACCCGCCAGTGACGAGATCGTGATTCCCCCAGGGCTTCAACGATGTGCGCGGGCGCATGTTCCGAGCATCTTCAGGGGGCGAACGTCACCCGGGAAGCCGCGTCGCATGGCCGGCGCCGCGGGGTTGCGTGACGACGGACGCGATGCTACGGCACCAGCGTTTTCCCAGAGGGGTGAAGCGCCGGTATGCGCGGCGGCTCATGGCGGGCCGCGCAACGCCGAAGTCATGCGGCGGCGGTGGCCTGAGCCACGTGACCGGCGCCCGGCCGGTTTCCAGGGAACCCAGGGTGCGAGGGTTGAGATTTGGCTGACGATGGTCCGATCCTGTCCGACATAGCCGGGCGTTACGCCTCGGCGCTTTTCGAGCTCGCGACCGAGGCCAAGGCGGTCGAGGCGGTCAGCCACGATCTCGCGACGTTCGAGGCGATGATCCGGGAGAGCATCGATCTCGATCGGCTGGTGAGAAATCCTGTCTTCAGCGCCGAAGAACAGCTTGCCGGGCTTTCGGCGCTGCTCGACCGCGCGGGCATCTCTGGTCTCGCGGGCAATTTCCTCAGGCTGGTCGCCTCGAAGCGCCGATTGTTCGCCGTTCGCGACATGATCCGGGCCTACGCCAGGCTCGCCGACGAACGGGCGGGCATCGTGCGTGCCGAAGTCCGCGTCGCCGAGCCGCTGTCGAACAAGAACCGCGCCGCCGTCAAGGAGGCGCTCGATGCGCTGACGGGCAAGTCGGTCGCCGTCGCCGAGACGGTCGATCCGGCCCTGATCGGTGGCATCGTCGTCAAGCTCGGCAGCCGCATGGTCGACGCCTCGGTCCGGACGAAACTCAATTCTCTCAAGATCGCCATGAAAGAGGTCGGCTGATGGATATCCGCGCCGCAGAAATCTCCGCCATCCTGAAGCAGCAGATCCAGAACTTCGGCGAGACCGCCGAGGTCACCGAGGTCGGCCAGGT
>CAZVMY010000430.1:0-2893 GCA_964628955.1 uncultured Methylocystis sp. | reverse complement strand
TCTACGAACAGAGCTCCGTCATCGTCACCACCAACCTCGCCTTCGGCGAATGGCCATCCGTCTTCGGCGACGCCAAGATGACCACCGCACTCCTCGACCGGCTGACCCATCACTGCGATATCGTCGAGACCGGCAACGAGAGCTGGCGCTTCAAGAACAGGCTCTGAAACACGCGCCGCCGGCGACCCGGAGCCGGCGCGGCTGCGCAACCCAAACCAGCTCCGCCGCGCCGCCTCCTCACCGTCTCACCCCATCGAGGGGTCAAGATTGGACGCCGATCGGGGGGCAATATTGCGCGCCGTTTGACAGTGATCGTTGCAGAACTGGCAGGCACGCGCTTCTCCGCCGTTCCGGTAACCGGGCCATAACTGGCGCGGCGGCGAAACCGGAGTTTTCCGTCAGGGATGCCGCGCGCCGAAGTGACTCCCCTTGTCGCCGAGGTCTGACACCATTGCTAGGCGAAATCCCTGCACGGTCGAACCGTGACGCGGTTCGTCGCTCTCCAAGCCGGCGAGTTTGGGCGGGACAACATCCTAACTCGTCATCACCAAGACCGTGCAGTCCTAGGAACGAGGACAGACGGCCCCGCCAACGGCAGAGCCTAAAGGCGGGTCACGACACTCCCACCAGGCCCGATCGCGGCGACGGCCGTGGGTCTAGTGCCCCCGGGGCCGGCAAACTGAAGCACACGATCCGTATCGATGGGCTGCGTGACGGTTTGGAGGCTCATTGTGATGAGGCGCGCGTTTGATGCCTCCGCGATCCTTTCGATCGCCGCGACGGCCAGACCCACGAGCAGCACGGCGACCGCAGCGATCCCCGCGACGGGGGGCACGAGCCGCGCCGGCTTCGGAGCCACCACGGCTGTCGCCTCGACGATGCCGAGACGCTGCAAGGAGCGGTAGGTCGGCAGCTCCCGAACGGGCACGCGTTCGCCGTCGCAGGGATGGAGAAGCTCAGCCACGGCTCCGGCCACCACGCTCTTCAGTGGTCGGGGGTCCTGCAACGGCCCCTCAGCGGTCAATCCTGCTGCGGCGGCGCTGGCGATGGCCAACATGAGGACCGCGTGGTTGTTCGAGATCCTGCGCTCCCAACCAGCCCCGGGAAGAAATTCACGAAGCGTGACGGTGAACCGGTCCAACTCCGTCTCCGATGGCAGCAGCGCTGCGGCCCATTGCAGCGTCAACGGTTCGCCGGCCTCGTCGCGGACCAGGCCCCACCGATGTTCCTCGTTGAGAAGCGCAAGATTGAAGAGCTGCTCTGCCGACGCCGCACGCATCGAGTCCGCGCGAGCCGCGATCAAGGCCGCCGCACCCTCGGCGATCTGATAGACGCCAGAGCGGACGCGCTGCGCGAATTGCTCAAAGCGATCCACCGCGCGCCGGAAGGCCAAGGCGCAGGATTGGCGGACCTCCTCCCGCGTGCGTCCGCCGAGGCAGGCCATCGCGCGAGGTATCGCATCCCACTGCAGATCCCCTTCGACGTAGGCGGCCATCGCGTAATTCCACCCGCTTCCGGCGTCGCTGCCTTCGGGGAGTTCACGAACCAGCAAGACGAAGCCCTCGAGCGTGATCGGCGCGCCGCCGTTCGCGAGCTCCTCGCTCAGCCGTTCGTAGGTCTCGCGCCAGAACACCTCGCGGACGATCGCATCGCGCGGCAAGCCGAGGATCTCGGCCGAGATCGGGATCATTTGCAGGCGGGTTTTGCTCTGCTGGTTGCCCTTGCCGGCGACCGCGCGGCCGATGGCCTTTTCGTCCAGCCGGAGGTCGTCGAGGCTCGTGTTTGCCGCGAGCTCAAGCATTCCGGCCTGTGTCCAGCCGCGCTTGCGCCCGATCGCGACCCCAATGACTTCGGTGTGAAGACGTCTTGCCACGGTGGCCTCCAGAACATGGGTTCACGCGGGATCTGGCATCGGCCTTGCGCCGATCGCCATACCAAAATCGGAAATTTTGGGTGGTAAGACCGCCATTTCCAGCTCACTCCCGTAAATGGAGGTTGTGCCCTCCACCATGAAGCGACGCTGAACGACGGTCGCGGCTAACGAATCGCATTCGGGAGCCCCGTCGTGACGACATTCGACAGATTCCGCCGCAACATCGTCAATTCCGTGGCCGAGATGTTGGCGCGCGGGCCAGGCCAAGCTGCGACGCTCGAAGCTCACGCCAGGCGGCGAATTCTGGTGATCGGCGGCGGCCCGGTGGGGCTTGCCTTCGCCGCATCTCTTCATGAGTTGGCTGGCGATCGCGTGGCAGTTACGGTCGCGGACGGCCGGTGGGCGTCCGAAGGTCGCGGCGTACGCTGGCGGAACCCCGCCGAGGGCGTCAATCGCCGCCAGCAGGTGGTGACGATCCAGTCCCTGGTTTTCTCGCGTCTCCCCGCCGCGGTCCGCGCGGCGATGTTTCCCGACGGGGGCTATGGCGAGATTTGGCCCACAGGCCGGGAGTCGCCCGCGAGCCTGGGCTATCCGAGAAACGTTCGCATTCGCGATCTCGAGGATCGTCTCCTGTCGCTGGCTCAATCGCAACGGCTCCGTCTGCTTCCCGAGCAGATCAATGCGACCGAGCTTTCCCTTCGCGATTGGGATCTCGTCGTCATCGCCGATGGCGCCAATTCCCGAACGCGCGACCATTTCTCGGCGGCGTTCGGACAGCCTGATGCGACCCCTTACAGCCTGCACGGCCGCCAGGTCGTCGACACGGTGCTGGGCTTACGCGCGCGCTCGAGGATGTCGAGCGCGTCGAGCGTCATCATGACCATTTTGCAGCAGCGCTTCCTGTTCAATGGCCTGCCCGACGGTCAAGGACTTCTCTACATGCGTCTCACCGACGAGGAGGCAGCCGAGGTTCGTGGGCGTGCGCCGGGTGAGCATGAATTCCGGCCCTGCATCCAGTCG
>CAZVMY010000429.1:0-2906 GCA_964628955.1 uncultured Methylocystis sp. | reverse complement strand
GCTCGAGGATAAGGCCCATGAACGTGAAGAACGGGATCGCCAGCAGCGTGTCGTTGTTCATCACGCCGTAGATGCGCTCCGGCATCGCCTGGAGCAGTTCGATCGAAAGATTGATGGTGCCGTTGGAGACCGGCGCCAGCTCCACGCCGATGAAGAAATAGAACAATCCGAGCGCGGAGAGCGAGAAGGCCACCGGGTAGCCCAGCAGCAGGAACACCACCAGGGATACGAACATGATGGGCGCCATGTTCTGGGCGATGAATTCAGCCATCTGACGGACTCCGGCGCGAACGAGGGTTCAGTGGGGGCCGGTTCTCGCGGCGTGCGGGTCGTCCATCAGGCCCTGCATGATCGCGATGCGCTTGATCAGTTCGGACGCGGCCTGCGCCAAAAGCAGCAGGAAGCCGAGCGGGATCAGGATTTTGGCCGGCCACTGGATCAGTCCGCCGGCATTGGTGGAAACCTCGCCGATCCGGAACGACCGGTAGAAGAAGGGGATGCCGTAGATCAGCATCATCAGGCACAGCGGCATCAGGAACAGCACGTGGCCGACGATCTCGACCCAATTGCGGTAGGTCTGGCCAAGCTTGCTGCTGACGATGTCGATGCGGATGTGCTCGTTGGCGAGGAATGTCCAGGCGGCGCAGCCGAGGAACACGGCACCGAACAGGTACCATTGGAGCTCGAGCCAGGCATTCGAGCTGTTGTTGAAGACCTTGCGGATCACCGCGTTGACCGTCGAGACGAGCACGGCGACGAGAATCAGCCAGGCGAGGATCTTGCCGATGCGGGTGTTGAACGCGTCGATCGTGCGGCTGACCGCGAGAAGTCCCTGCAAGCGCGCCCTCCGCACTTCGCCCGTTTCGCACGGGTCCCGTTGGCTCTGCGCCCGGCATTTCCAGGCCTTCGCGCTATACCAGTCTGCGAGAGGCCATGCCAATGACATAATTGCCACCCGGCCGGCGCGTTCGACCGATTATTGCGTGGTCATCCGTTCCCGGTAGAGCGTGTAGAGCCCGCTGGCCACGATCAGGCCAATCCCCGCGAGGGCGAGAGTGTCCGGCACGGTGCCGAACACGAGAAATCCGGCCAGAACCGCCCAGACCATGACGGTGTAGCGATAGGGCGAGACGACCGAAACTTCGGGCCCGCGCCGGAAGGCGAGCACGATCGCGAGGTTGCCGCCGGCCAGGAACAGCGCCGCCGCGGCGAGCCCGCCGACCAGCGGCAGGTCGAGACCGATATCGACGGGCCGCCAGCCGACGAACGGCAATGCGACGAGGCCGGTCAGGGTCGTTACGGTGGTGGTGCCGAAGGCGATCACCACGCTCGGTGTCGACTCGGGAAGGCGGCGCGTGATCAGGTCGCGCGCGACGACGCCGCAGGCCGCAGCCAGGGCGAGGAGCGCCGGCAGCAGCGGCGCGTCGGCGGTCGGCCGCACCACCAGCAGCATGCCCACGAAGCCGACGAGCACCGCGAGCCAGCGGCGCCAGCGCACCGTCTCGCCGAGGAACAGCGCCGAGACCGCCGTGATCATCAGTGGCGTCAGCATCAGGATGGCGGTGGCCGTCGCAATCGGCATCAGGCTGAGTGCGCTGATGAAGCTGAGCGCGGTCAGGCCTTCCAGGACGCAGCGCAACAGGACGAGCGGATCGGCCAGCGCGTGCAGCCGCCGCCCTTCCCGGAACAGCAAGACGAGCAGCAGCGCGGCGCCGGCCGCGAAGATGCCCCGCACGACGATGATCTGCGGCACCGTCCAGGTCGTCGCCGCGAGCTTCACCAGCGTGTCGTTGACGATGAAACAGCCCTGCGACGCGCACATCGCAAGGATGCCGCGGGTGTTCGGCGACAGGGGCGAGGGCACGTCGCGGGTCAGGACCGGAACCGGTCGAGTGCGAACAGCGAAAGGTCGAAGCGCGGCGGCGCGTCCGTCGCCATGTCGGCCATGATCTCGCCGATCACGCTGGCAAACTTGAAGCCATGCCCGGAGCACGGCGAGGCGACGACGACCTGCGGACAGCCGGGCAGCCGGTCGAGGATGAAATGCTCGTCCGGCGTGACCGTATAGATACAGCCGCGCAGCGTCAGCGGCGGGCCGGCGGCGTCGGGAATGTAACGGTCGAGGCAGGCACGGATCATCGCCACCTGGCGCGGGCTCGGCGTCCGGTCCGGATCGTTCGGGTCGATCGGCTCGCGGCCGAAATGCGGCCCGCCGAGCTTGAAGCCGGGATGTTCCCAGAGCGGGAAACCGTAGAAGCTGCCCTCGTCGACGGTTAGGATGAAGACCGGAAAGGCGCCGGGCCGGAAGGCATCCGGCGTCCGTGTCTGGAACCAGCCGATCGCCTGTTTGACCGTCGTGAGCCGGGGCGCCAGCGCCGGCGCGTGCTCCGCCATCCAGGCGCCGGCCGTCAGCACCAGCCGGCCGGCGGTGTAGACGCCGGCGTCGGTCGTGACCTCGACGCCGCCGTCGGCCGTCGGCCGCCAGGAGCGCAGGGCCTCGTTGACGCGGATGTCGGCGCCCGCGGCGAGCGCCAGCCCGGAATGTGCGAAGATCGCGCGTTCGGAGGCGACGAATCCGCCGTCCGGCTGATGGAGGCCGATATGCCGGTCGGTGAGCCGGAACTGCGGAAAGCGCGCCGCGAGCTGCCGCGCATCGAGAACCTCATGCCGGAGGTCATGCCGGCGGCAGGAGTCGAGCGAACCTTCCACGAAGCCCGAGCCTTCCGGCGCGAGGTCGAGCGCGCCGGTGACGTGCAGCAGCGTGGTATCGGCCGCCTTCTCGGCCTCGCGCCAGAGCTCGTAGGCGCGTTTGAGCAGCGGCACGTAGTCGGGATGCTCGAAATAGGCGAGGCGGATGATCCGGGTCAGGCCATGCGAAGAGCCCATCCCGTGGCCGAGATCGAACC
>CAZVMY010000428.1:0-2908 GCA_964628955.1 uncultured Methylocystis sp. | reverse complement strand
GCGCCATAAATATGGCCGCCGAACGAGAAATGCGCGTGACCATACTCGTAGGCCTGGACCGCGGTGAACAGCGCGCCGAGAATGACGGTGAGCCAGAGACCCTGCTTCAGCCCAGTCCGGTCGTTGTTCAGCAGCGCGTGGTGTGCCCAGGTCACCGTCGTCCCCGACGTGAGCAGGATCAGCGTGTTGAGCAGCGGCAGATGCCAGGGATCGAAAACCTCGATCCCCTTCGGCGGCCAGACGCCGCCGAGTTTCTCGACGCGCGCATATTGCGCGGCCTCGTTCGCGAAGAGGCTCGCGTCGAAATAGGCCCAGAACCAAGCCACGAAGAACATCACCTCGGAGGCGATGAACATCAGCATGCCGTAGCGGTGGTGAATCTGCACGACGCGGGTGTGGTGACCGCCGACCTGCGCCTCGTGGATCACGTCGCGCCACCAGCAGTACATCGTGTAGGCGACGCCGAGCAGTCCGGCACCCAGCAGATATGGGCCGACCTTCAGGCCGCCGAGCGTCATGGCCTTCATGCTCATCACGGCGCCGACCGCCATGACGAACGCGCTGACCGAGCCGACGAACGGCCACGGGCTCGGGTCGACGAGGTGGTAATCGTGGTTCTTGGTCTGGGCGGATGCCATGCTGTCCTCTCGGGCGCGCCGTCCGGTCAGAATCTGCCGTTGCCCGCGGACGGCAATGCCGCCTCGGACCGTGCCGGGGTTTTGACGGGAAAGAACGTATAAGACAAGGTGATCGTGTGGATGTGCTGGACGCCGGGGTCGCGCTCGATCGCGGGGTCGATGAAGAACACCACCGCCTCCTCGCGCGATTCGCCGGCCCGGAGCGTCTGCTCGGTGAAGCAGAAGCACTGGATCTTGTTGAAATAGGCGCCCGCGAGCGGCGGCGTGACGTTGTAGGAGGCGATCGCGCGGCTGTCCTGCGCGGCCGCGTTGCGCAGCGTGTAGTATACGGTGCGCGTCTCGCCAGGCACCATCGCAACCTCGGTGACCTCCGGGCGGAACTGCCAGTCGACACCCGCCGCGACGTTCGAATCGAAGCGGACCTTGATCTGCCGGCTGCCGCGCGCGGTGGGCGCCTCGGTGGCAACTCGGGTCGTCCCGCCGAATCCCGTGACCCGGCAGAACAGATCGTAAAGCGGCACGGCCGCGAACGCCGTGCCGAGCATGGCCAGCGCCAGCGCACTGCAGGCGACGGCGACGCGCCGATGCCCTGGCGGCATGGGGCGATCCGCAATCATGACGATCCGATCACGGCAGTCTCACGGTTGCGTCCCCTCATGGTGGCCTGCCGTCCTACAATGGGCGGTTGAGCACGGGCGCGCCGAGCTTCGCCAGGGTGATGACGTAAAACAGAACGCACAGCAGCACGAGACCGCCGGCAATGGCACGGGAGCGCATCTTCTGGCGCCGGCGCAGCAGAGCTTCCTGGTCGTCGATTTCGCGGTGCGAGTCGGCAGTCATGATCATGCTCCGGCCAGGCGCTCGACGAGTAGCGCCGCGAACAGCACGAACAGATACAGCATCGAGTTGCGGAACATGCGCCAGGCGCGCCGCTGCGATGCCTTCTCCGCGATCCGGTCCGGATCGACGCGCAGCAGGTCCACCGCCATCGCGATCATGGCGAGGCCGCCGAGCGCAGCCACCGTGCCGTAGAGCCACGTGGCGAATCCGAGGAAGGTCGGCGCCATGCCGAGCGGCGCGAGCGCGAGGCTGTAGGCCAGGATCTGCCATCGGGTGGCACGGTCTCCGGCCGTCACCGGCAGCATCGGCACGCCGGCGCGCGCGTAATCCTCCGACTTCACGAGCGCCAACGCCCAGAAATGCGGCGGTGTCCAGACGAAGATGATCGCGAACAGGATCAGGCTTTCGAGGCTGACGCCTCCGGTCACCGCAGCCCAGCCGATCATGGGCGGGAACGCCCCGGCGGCGCCGCCGATGACGATGTTCTGCGAGGTCCGGCGCTTCAGCCACATCGTGTAGACCACGACGTAGAAGAAGATCGTGAACGCCAGGAGCCCGGCAGCCACCCAGTTCGTCGCAAGTCCAAGGACGATGACCGACAGCGCCGAAAGAAACAGGCCGTAGCCCAGCGCTTCGCCACGCTCGACCCGCCCGGCCGGGATTGGCCGGCGCGACGTACGACCCATGACCGCGTCGAGATCGGCCTCGTACCACATGTTGAGGGCGCCCGACGCGCCGCCGCCGACCGCGATGGCGAGGATCGCGATGACGGCGAGGCCGAAGTCGAGGTGTCCGGGCGCGGCGACGAGACCGACCAGCGCCGTGAACACCACGAGCGACATGACCCGCGGCTTGAGAAGCTGCACGAAGTCGCCGACGGTCGCCGCGGAGGGCAGGGCATCAGCGGGCAGCCGGTCGTGAAGGCTCAGATCGCTCAACGCCTACTCCTTCCCGCCATTGCCACCGGTCGCGACCGGTGGCCAGCGGTCTCGTCAATGCCCCGAGGCGGTGATCCGCGGGAGCGTCTCGAATTGGTGGAACGGCGGCGGCGACGACAGCGTCCATTCTAGCGTGGTCGCACCGACACCCCACGGATTCTCGCCTGCCGCCACCTTGTCGGCATAGGCACGCCAGATGCCGTAGAAGAATACGATCAGCCCGGCCGCGAAGATATAGGAGCCCATCGACGATACGTAGTTCCAGCCGGCGAGCGAGTCCTGGTAGTCTGCATAACGGCGCGGCATGCCGGCGAGACCCAGGAAATGCTGCGGGAAGAACAGCACGTTGGCGCCCACGAACGAGATCCAGAAGTGGATCTGGCCGATCCGGTCGGGAATGACGTAGCCGGTCATCTTCGGGAACCAGTAATAGAAGCCCGCGAAGATCGCGAACACCGCACCGAGCGACAGAACGTAGTGGAAATGCGCCAC
>CAZVMY010000427.1:0-2917 GCA_964628955.1 uncultured Methylocystis sp. | reverse complement strand
GATGCTCGCGGAAGAATTCCGCATGGGCGGCACCTGCGTCATCCGCGGCTGCGTCCCGAAGAAGCTGCTGGTCTACGCCTCGCGCTTTCCCGACGCCTTCGAGGAGGCGACCGGCTTCGGCTGGCAGGTGCCCGCGGCCACGCTGGACTGGCCGGCGCTGGTCGCGGCCAAGGAGAAGGAGATCACGCGGCTCGAGAGCGCCTACACGGACACGCAGCACAAGGCCGGCGTCACGGTCGTGAAATCGCGCGCCGTGCTCGACGATCCGCACACCGTGCGGCTCGCGGACGGCCGGCGCGTCCGGGCGCGCCATATCCTCGTCGCCACCGGCGCCCGCCCCAACCTCGACGAGACGCTGCCCGGCATCGGGCACGTGATCACCTCGAACGAGGTGTTCGATCTGCCGGAGCTGCCGCGGCGAATAGTGATCGCCGGCGGCGGCTACATCGCGGTGGAGTTCGCCGGCATCTTCGCGGGCCTCGGCAGCGAGGTCACCCTGATCTATCGGGGCGAGCGCATCCTGCGCGGCTTCGATGATTCTGTGCGCGAAGCGCTTGAATCAGAATATGAGCAGCGTGGAATCCGCTTTGTTTACAGAGACGTCTTCGAGAGCATTGAATCGACCTCGCAGGGGCTTCGCGGCCGGACGAGAGGCGGCTTGACGCTGGAAGCGGACCAGATCCTGTTCGCGATCGGCCGTTCGCCGAACACGGCCGGGCTCGGACTGGAAGCGGCGGGCGTCGCGCTGGACGCCACCGGCGCCGTCTTGGTCGACGCCGCGTCGCAATCGAGCGTGGCGAGCATCCACGCGGTCGGCGACGTGACGAACCGGGTCAACCTGACGCCCGTCGCCATCCGCGAGGGGCACGCGTTCGCGGACAGCATGTTCGGGGGCAGGCCGTGGACAGTCGATCACCGCGGCATCGCGACCGCCGTATTCTCGACGCCGGAGATCGGGACGGTGGGGCTGACCGAGTCAGCCGCGCGGGCGCGCTTCCGGATCGTCGACGTCTACCAGACGCGCTTCCGTCCGATGAAGGCGACGCTCTCGGGCGGCACCGAGCGGACACTGATGAAGATCATCGTCGATGGCGAGACGGACCGTGTGCTGGGCGTCCACATCATGGGCGAGGGAGCCGGCGAGATGGCGCAGCTCCTCGGCATCGCGGTCAAGATGGGTGCGACCAAGACCGACTTCGACGCCACGATCGCCGTGCATCCGACGGCTGCGGAGGAACTGGTGACCATGCGCGCGCGCACCGCCCGCTACGAGCGGGCGGATGCGGCGGCGGAGGTGTGAGCGGGCTGGCGGTTTTTCTCGCGGCCGACCGCGCCCGGACCACGCGTCCCGCCGATCCGTCGTGCTGATGAAGGCGATCAGCAGTTGATGCTGGAAGTCTGGTCGCGCACCGGTAATCTGGCAGCCGAACTCCGGACCGCTTCCCATGCTCATCGGCATCACGGCCGGCCTCGCGGCCGGTGCCCTCTGGGGGCTCACCTTCGTCGCGCCCCGACTGGTGGACCCCTTCACGCCGTTCGATCTCGCGGTGCTGCGCTATCTGGTCTTCGGCCTGATTTCTCTGCCGGTCGTGTGGCTCGGCTGGCAGCGCTTCGCGCGGCTCGGGCGGGCCGATCTGTGGACCGTCTTCCTGCTCGGGTTCGCGGGGTACATCGGCTATTACTTCGCGATCGCCTATGCGGTGACGCTCGCCGGCGCCGCGATTCCGGCGCTGGTCATCGGCGCGCTGCCGGTGGCGCTCGCCATCGCCGGCAACTATCGCGATCGCGCGGTCCGCTGGCGGGTCCTGGCTCTGCCCCTCGCTCTGATCGCGCTCGGTCTAGCCGTCGTGAATCTCGGGTCGTGGCAGGCCCCGCCACCCGATCGCACGACCGCCGACCTGCTCGCGGGACTGATCCTTTCCTTTGCCGGCCTGCTGCTCTGGCTCTGGTACGCGCTGGCGAACGCGGCCCTCGTCAGGCGTCATCCCGAGGTCGAGAGCACGGGCTGGACGGCGATGCAGGGCGTTGGCACGCTCTGCGGCATCCTGCTGGTCATGCCGTTCGGCTGGCTGCTGGGCTGGTCGGGCTGGCCGGCCAACGGGCTGTTCGAGCCGGGTGCGGGGCCGCTGTGGTTCTGGTCGGTGGGCACCGGCGTGCTGTCGTCCTGGATCGCGATGTGGGCCTGGATCATCGCCTCGAAGCGGCTGTCGGTCGCGCTCTCGGCCCAGCTCATCGTTTCCGAAACGATGTTCGCGCTGATCTACGGCTTCGCGGTCGAGGCGCGCTGGCCGGCACCGCACGAGTGGGCCGGTGCCGCCCTGCTGTTCACGGGCGTCGTCGTCGGCGTCTACGCGCTGACCCGCCCCACGCCGCCGGTGCGTGCCGGTGGCGAACCGGTGCGATCGCCGGTATAGGGATCGATCCGCAAACCGTTCCCCGGCCGTTCCCGGCCGGAGGGGGAGCCATGATCGAGCGCCGACCGTCGTCCGTTGCGAAACCCACCATGACCGACTGGACTCCCGCAAGCTGGCGGCAGAAGCCGGTCGCCCAGGTTCCCGAGTATCGGGATGCCGCGGCGCTCGCGGCGGTGGAGACGCAGCTTGCCGGCTTTCCGCCGCTGGTTTTTGCCGGCGAGGCGCGAAAGCTCAAACGGACGTTGGGCAAGGTCGCGGCCGGTGAGGCCTTCCTCCTCCAGGGTGGCGACTGCGCCGAGAGCTTCGCCGAGCATTCCGCCGACAACATCCGCGACTTCTTCCGCGTGTTCCTGCAGATGGCGGTGGTGCTCACCTACGCCGCCGCAAGCCCGGTGGTGAAGGTCGGCCGGGTCGCCGGACAGTTCGCCAAGCCGCGCTCGGCGCCGACCGAGACCATCGACGGCGTCGAACTGCCAAGCTACCGCGGTGACGTCGTCAACGAC
>CAZVMY010000426.1:0-2919 GCA_964628955.1 uncultured Methylocystis sp. | reverse complement strand
CCCCGCCAACGTGCTGGTGATGCCTGCGTTCCACTCGGCCTCGATCGCCACCAAGATGCTGCAGGAACTCGGCGGCTCCACCGTTATCGGGCCGCTGCTCGTCGGCCTCGACAAGTCGGTCCAGATCGTCTCGATGGGCGCCAAGGACAACGACCTCGTCAACATGGCCGCCCTGGCGGCGGCGGGCATCGGGGGGTGACGACCCTCTTTCGCCCGCGCGGTCCGGGTCAGCCCGCAGCGACCTTGAGACCAGCCACGCCGATCACGATCGCGATCGCTGAGATGATCTTCAACACGGTCAGCGCCTCGCCGAGGAACAGGAATCCGAAGACGACTGTCCCCAGGGTGCCGATCGCGGTCCAGATCGGATAGGCAACGCTCACAGGAAGCGTCTTCATGGCGAGCGTCAGGAACGTGATGCCTCCGGCGACCGCGACTGCGGTGATCAGCGTCGGGATCGGCCGCGTAAAACCATCCGCATATTTCATGCTCATCGCGAAGGTCACCTCGAAGACGGCTGCGAGAGCGAGATAGAGCCAGGCCATGGTCATGGAGAGGTCCTTGGAAGGGGATAGGATCCGGGCGTGATCCAGGCGATGAAGCCCGCGAAGACGTCGGCGGCGAACCGGGACATGGCCCCTTTCCCCGCATGAACCATGAAGCCGTCCCCGAGCGCGACGACGTGCCTCGCAAGGATGTCAGGGTCGAGATCCGACCGAACGTCTCCCTGGGCCTGCGCGGTCCTGAACGCGCCGGCGAAGGCGCCGACGAGTCGCTCGGTCGCCGCACTGGCGGCCTCGACCACGCGGTCGTCCGAACCCCGACGCTCCGCGAGAGTGTTGACCACCAGACAGCCGCAGCCCGAAGGATCGCCGGCGTCCTCCGCCCAGATCATTAGGACGGCCCGAACGTTGTCGAGCGCTCTCCCGGGCCGTTCGAGGACCGAACAGACCACGGCGATCTTTCCTTCGGCGTAGCGATCCAGCACGCGCCGGAACAGGGCTGCCTTATCGCCGAACGCGTAACGCAGGCTCTGCCGATGCAGCCCGGTTGCCTTCTCGATCGTTTCGTAGCTCGCGCCCCCGTAGCCATCCTCCCGGAAGACATGCAGGGCCCGTTCTAGGACGTCGTCGGGATCGAACGATCTCGGTCGCCCGAGCGGTCGCGTGCTTCTGATCATGCACCTTATTATGACCGGCCATACACAAATGCAATCGGATGGGGGAAATCCCCGCTCGGACCAGGTTCCGTCGGCCTCTACCGCCCGGTTCAGCGTCCCCCGGACGGCAACCTCGTCGACACACGCGGCCCTTGCGGCCGCGAGGATCGGGGAGCGGTCAGCGCGCCCGGGCGAAGCGGACGATGGCGCCGGCAGCGGCCTCGGTCCGGCCGGTGAAGGTGTGCGGCGTGTTCGGCCGGCACGGCAGGCCGGGGCCGCCGCCGCCGTCGATCCATTGGACCCGGGCCCGCCCACGCGCCCAGCGGACGAATCCCGGAACGGCTTCCGGAGGCGTGAAGCGGCAGGCGTCCTCGCGGTGGTGCAGCACGAGGGTCCGGGGCAGCAGCGCCGGATCGCCCAAGGTCTCGACGACCGATCCATTGGGCGTTCCGGGCGGGAACAGCCCTCCCGCCGCGAACACGACCGCATCGGGCCGCGCGCCGCGGGCCAGCGCCTGCGCGACCGTGACGGCGCCGAAACTCATGCCGACCAGCGTCACGCGCAGCCCGCGCGCCTGTTTCGCGGCAACGGCCGATACGGCCTCGCCTGCGCCGCCGACCAGCTCGGCTTCGAGCCCGGCAGCCTGGAACACGGGCAGGCTCTGGACGAGGAAGTCGTTCGGCACCGCGCCGCCGGCGCCCGGGATGAGCACGAGCGCCGCCCCCGGCGAACGAGCCTGCTGCGCCGCGAGAGTGCCGGACCCGAGCAGAAGCGCCAGACACGACGCCATGATCCTCATCATCATTTCCGACCCCTGCCGCTCTTTCCGATCGATGACCGGCAGCGTAAGCCTGCCCGCGACGGATGGATAGCAACGGCTCGTCCGCACAAACCGGGCGCGCCCCCCGCGATCCCGCAACGGGAGACGAGCGCAACGTGAACGACACCAGACCCGACACCGTCGTCTTCGACATCGGCAACGTCCTGCTGGAGTGGGACCCGCGGCACCTCTACCGGAAGCTCCTGCCGGACGACGCGGCGGTCGAGGCTTTCCTTGCCGACGTCTGCCCGCCGGCGTGGAACCTCGAACAGGACAAAGGCCGGCCGTTCGCGGAGGCCGTGGCCCTCCAGAGCGCGCTCCATCCGCAGTATGCCGCGCTGATCCGGGCGTTCGACGAGCGCTGGGAGGAGATGGTGCCCGGGCCGATCGAAGGATCGGTGGCGCTGCTGCGCACCCTTCAGGACGCGGGCGTGGCCACGTTCAGCATCACCAACTTCTCCCGCGAGAAGTTCGACCTCGCGCGCCGACGTTTCCCTTTTCTTAACACTTTCAGCGACACGGTCGTCTCCGCCGACGTCGGGCTGCTCAAGCCCGATCCGGCGATTTACCGCGTGCTGCTCGATCGCAACGGTCTGGCGGCGGGCCAATGCATTTTCATCGACGACAGCGCCGCCAACGTTCAGGCGGCCCGCGACCTCGGCATGGAAGCCGTGCATTTTCACGGCCCGGACGCGCTCCGGCAGACGTTGTCAGGCTACGGGCTCCCCGTCTAAGCAGTCGGTGCCTTCCCGCGCGGCGGCCGCCGCACAATGTGCAAGGACAGACCATGAAGATCGCGATGATCGGCTCCGGCTACGTCGGGCTCGTGTCGGGCGCATGCCTGGCGGATTTCGGCCATGTGGTCGTGTGCGTCGACAAGGACCAGCGCAAGATCGCGGCGCTCGACGACGGGGTGATGCCGATCTACGAGCCCGGCCTC
>CAZVMY010000425.1:0-2922 GCA_964628955.1 uncultured Methylocystis sp. | reverse complement strand
GGCGCTCGTCCTCGACATGGACACGCCAACCGACGACGGGCACGAAGAATGCCCATGCACCCTCGCGCCAGAACGCGATCTTGTCGGTCTGGCCAGCCCAGACGCCGGTTGCGCCGGATGGCACGATCCAGCGATCACCATTGGCCGGGCTTCCCGGCGGCGTTGCCAGCGCCCGGCTCTTGACGCTGGTTTGCACAAGCGCGTCGAGGCGCAGCAGCGCATCGTTATGGGCAATCTCCTTCTGCGCCTGTCCTTGCGCGAGCGTGGGCAGGCCGAGGTTCGGCGTCGGCATCGGCGTGTTCCTTCAGATGATGGCGGAGCCAGGCCAGCCACGCCCGACAGAGGCGGAGAGCTGGTAAACGCGAACCGAGACCGAGCTTTGCGCCGATCCGAAATCCGCAATCTGCTGGGCGGCGGAGTAGCTGGCGGTCGGCGTGGTCGGAGCGATAGTCCGGACGACGATTGCGCCGTTCATCACATCGACCTCGTAACGCTCGCTTTCCTCGTTGAGCGGAACATCGACGCCATCGGCCCAAACGCCCCCGAAGCGGGTGCGCCGAATCCAAGTGATGGTGAGATCGCCACCGCTGTTGCGCGCGCCCGCGATCTGAACCGGCGACCACGGCATGCGGCCGACGGCCTTCGCAGCGAAGGTCGTCTGCTGCCAGGCGGGATCAGCGATATCGAGCGCCTGCGGTCCCCACCGATAGAAGCGGGCGGCGAGGCGTTCGGCAGGCTTGCCGTCGATCTTGGCGATAGCCTCGTTCAGCAGAACCACCGGCGCGCCCAGGGCCAGCGGCGAGCGGATCGCGTGTTCTGTGCCGAGGCGTCCGCGAAGCAGCTTCGTCAGCCGATAGGTCTGCGACCCGGTCAGCACCGCGTCGGCGAACTGGACGATCTCCCAATCGCCGTCGGGCGTGCCGAGCGCGAGGCTGTTCGTGCCGCCGCTCAGGATCGTGTCGGGCGTGGCGCTCGCCAGTTCCCCGGCATAGAGCTTCACCTCGAGGACGGAGCCTTCGTCCCAATACTCCGTCGGCCCGGCGGGAAGCGGCTGGATGGTTTCGCCAACGGTGGCCCGAACGGCAAGCGTGGTATCGAGCACGAAATCCGAGCCGGTGGCGCTGTCCATCACCACAACGCCGCCCGGATCGGCTGTTGCCGATCTGGGCATTTTGAATGCTCAAATCGGGCAGGCCCGACTTGAGTGGCGAAGCCGAAGATAGTTTTGGCCAAAAATTTTTCTCAGCCCTTATTGCGTTGCTAGAAGGTTATCGCCACTTCTCAACTGCCGCCGGGACTGGCCGGACGGTACGGTCGTTTCGAAGGTGAAGAGGGAAGATCGCCGCGAAGACTACGACGATTAACATCGTCGCTTCGACAGCATCGGACCAACGGATCGTGAGCATCGCTCGCACTCCTACGACTACACTATATCGCCTTGCGTTTTATAAACCCACGTTCGGGAAAGCCCACACAACGTCAATGGGCGGAACTGGCGTTTAGAGGCGTGCGATTGGGGGGCGTTCGGCGCAAGCCGAGGTTCAGGGTTGGAACTAGCCCCCCGATCTCTGCAAATCGGGGCCTTCGTGAAGCACAAATGGTTTCGCCCAAGGGGCTACAAACATTTCGACGCGCCGGTTGGTGATGGCTTCGCCGACAAGGCTTGCGATCCTGCCTTCGTTGAAAATCACGCATGGTCGCCGCTGATCCACTACGTCAAGCGCGTGAAGCGGTACAAACCCAAGACCGGCAAGACGGAATACAAAGATCGCCCGATCATGTTCGCGTCGCACCGCGACGCCTGCATTCTGGCGAAGTATGCGGCGGATATCGGCGACAAGCTGGATGCACACTACAACGCGAATGGCCTGCATCGGAACGTCATCGCTTATCGGCGGCTTGGCCGCGCCAACTACCATTTTTCAGCGGATGCGCAACGCTTCGCCAAGGAGCGCGGCGAATGCGTCATCCTATGCTTTGACATCACCGGATTCTTCGACAACCTTGATCATGCCATCCTCAAGGACCGGCTGAAGCGGCTTCTTGGCGTTTGCGAACTGCCGAAGGATTGGTTCGCGGTTTTTCGCCATGTCACGACGTTCCGTCGTGTCGAACGCACGGCGCTTGAAGCCAACGCTGGGTTCAAGGCCAAATTAAAGGCCAAGACGAAAGAGCCGGTCGCGACAATCGCGGAAATCAAGGCCGCGTCGATCCCGATCATCGACAACCCGAACAAGTTCGGCATTCCACAGGGAACGCCGGTCAGCGCCGCTTTTTCAAACCTCTACATGATGGACGTTGACCGCGTGATGGTCGCTGCCAGCAACGCAATCGGCGGGCTATATCAGCGATATTCCGATGATATTCTTGTCGTATGCGCGCCCGAACATGAAGCCGAAATTTCCACGACGCTTAAGGCGGCGGTTTCTGCCCACAAACTGGAAATCAAGGACGAAAAGACTGAACGCGCCGTGTTCGCGCCGGGAAGCGCGGACGCATTCCAGTATTTGGGATTCAACGTGTCGCAAGATGGCGCTGTGATCCGCCCTTCGTCGTTGTCGCGGCAATGGCGTAAAGCGAAGCGCGCGATCAAGACGACGAAAGCGAGAGGCAAAGACGCCATCGCCAAAGGCAAGACCACCCACATTTCGACGAAGCGTCTTCGGCAACGGTTTTGGCCAACAGGCGCGCAGAATTTCTCAAAGTATGCGCGCCGTGCGGCGGACGAATTCGGATCAAAGGATATCATTAGACAAACGTTGCGCCTTGAACGGATGGTGGATCAGGCGATCCGGGAGATACTGAAATAGCACTGTGCCAGGGATAGGCGAGTTGGCGAAATTCTTCTGGGGTATTCTGGCCGCCAGAGGGGTTCGGCAGCGCGTTGCCGGCGGGCACGTCCATAAACACGAAGGGGTAGAA
>CAZVMY010000424.1:0-2930 GCA_964628955.1 uncultured Methylocystis sp. | reverse complement strand
GATTACGCGCTGAGGAAGGGCATGGACGTGGCGGACGTCGAGCGTTGGCTCGGGCCGATCCTGAACTACCTTCCGTCGGATTATCTCCGGGTCGCGGCCGAGTGAGCGACGGTCGTCCGAGCGAGCGGATCGTCGTGCGGGCGATGACGCCGGCCGACGTCGCGCGCATCACCGCCATCCGGATGGCGGTGAAGGAGAACGTCCTCTCCGATCCGTCCAAGGTCACGGCGGAGGAGGTGGAGTGGTACGTCGCGAAGGGTCACAGCTACGTCAGCGAGGCGGATGGACTCGTACAGGGCTTCGCTATGGCCAATCCGCAGACCGGCTACGTCTGGGCACTGTTCGTCGATCCGTCCCGGGAGGGTCGCGGACACGGCCGGACTCTCTGCAAGCACATGTGCCGAAAGCTTGCCGAGGCAGGACACCGGCAGGCCTTCCTCACCACGGGGGAGGGCACGCGAGCCGAGCGCTTCTACGCCGCCGGCGGCTGGCGCGTGACGGGCTCTTCGCTATCGGGCGAACTGGTCTTCGTCCGACCGCTCGACGTCTGAGCCCGTCCGGCGTTCGGCCCCGATCAGATCGCGCAGCGTCGTGATGGTCGACGCGTCGGCGATGCCGTCGACGCGATCCTGCCGGAAATGGCGCTGGAAGGCGGTGACGGCGAAGGCCGTGTCCTCGTCAAAATCGCCGGTGACCGGAACGGGATAGCCGTAGAACGCCAGCATCGATTGCAGCGCTTCCACCGGCTGGCCGCGGTCGCCGGCCGCGAGAAAGCGCCCGCCCCCGATCCGCGCCGCCGGCAGCCAGTGACCGATGCCCGCCGCATGGAGCTGATGCCAGGGAAACAGCTCGCCTGGGTCCTGCTTGCGCCGGGGCGCCATGTCCGAATGCGCGATAACGTCGGCTGGAGCGACGTCCAGGCGCCGGACGACGTCACGGCAGAGGCGGATGACCGCGGCGATCTGGGCCTCGGGAAACGGCCGATATCCGTGACCATGTCCCGGGTTGCCGATCTCGATGCCGATCGAGAGCGAGTTGACGTCATCACGACCCCGCCAGCTTCCGGCGCCGGCATGCCAGGCGCGGCGAGCTTCAGGCACGAGTTGCGCGATCCTGCCGTCCGTATGGATCAGGTAATGCGACGACACCTGCGCCGCCGGCGTGCACAGCCATCGCAGCGCTGCATTGTCATCGGGCATGCCGGTGTAATGCAGCACGAGCATCGAGACTGTCAGGCCGTGCCGGCGCTCGCCGTGATTGGGCGACGGCACCACGTCGTCGACGAACGGACTATCAGGAGTCACGCCCGGTCCGCCTCATGGTCCCTCATTACGACCACCGGCAAAGGAAAAGCGCGACCTCGGATGACCCGCGATCGCGCCCGACAACGCCGCCGAGATCGGTTCACCAGGATCGCCGTCGCGCGGACTGCGTTCCGAAGAGCCGACGACGGGCAGGCTCAGTATTCCTCGCAGACCGTCTGCCGGTACCGGCGCGAATAATAGCAGCGCTCCCGGACCGGTGCCGCCGTGCCGGCGCCGCTGAGCGCGCCGCCGGCACCACCCAAGAGCGCACCCGCGAGTGCGCCACGGCCGCCGCCCACTGCGGCACCGCTGCCTGCACCCCGCGCCGCGCCGATCAGACCGCCGCCGGCCGCCCGTTCACCGGGCGTGTTGCAGGCGGCAACACCGCCGACCGTCAACGCCACCGCACACACCGCCAAGAACTTGCGCATCAAGAATCCTCCATCCGAACGCCCCGCGATCATAGACCGTTGAAGAGACTTCGTGGAGTCCCTCGCATGGGTCATCGGTGCAACGCCGCGATCGGCCAACTGGTTCCGCGCGGCCGCCATTCGTGAATGGAATCGTTGACGGCAATTGATTTGCCTGGGAGATCGCGTCGGGCGAAGATGATGGATGCCTCCGTCTTCAACCGGCTCGCGCGAGGCGCTCGGTTTCCTGCTGGGCGCGGTCGGTGTCGCGATCTTCGCCGCAACCCTGCCGATGACCCGCCTCGCCGTGACCGGACTGTCGCCGTGGTTCGTCACGTTCGGACGAGCCGCGATCGCCGGTTGCCTGGCGCTCGCGCTGATGACCGCGCTCGGTCGTCCCTTCCCGGCGCGCGAACACTGGAGGGCCCTGGCTCTCGGCAGCGCGGCGCTGGTCATCGGCTTCCCGGGGCTGATCGGCCTCGCGATGCAGCTCGTGCCGGCAAGCCACGGCGGCGTCGTGCTCGGCATCCTGCCGCTGGCGACGGCTGGGGCAGCAGGGCTGTTCGCGGGCGAGCGGCCGTCCATGCGGTTCTGGCTGTTCGCCGTGCTCGGCGCCGCTCTGGTCGTCGTGTTCTCGGTCCGTCAGGCAGGTGGACACGGGTTGTCGGCTGGTGACGGTCTCCTGTTCCTCGCCGCGGCCTGCACCGGACTTGGCTATGCCGTCTCCGGCCGGCTGGCACGCACGATGCCCGGTTGGGAGGTGATCTCCTGGATGCTGGTGATCGCGCTGCCCTTGACGCTGGTCGCCGCGCTGATCCTGCGGCCCGTCGAGCCGCTTGCGCTGTCCTCCAGCGTCTGGGGAGCCTTCGCCTATCTGGCGGTCATGAGCCAGTATGTTGGGTTCTTCGCGTGGAACGCCGGGCTGGCGATGGGCGGCGTCGCCCGCGTCGGTCAGGTGCAACTCCTGCAGACCTTCGCCACGCTCGCCATTTCCGCAGTGCTGCTCGGCGAGGTGATCGGCCTGGAAACGCTCCTCTTCGCGGCCGCGGTTCTGGCCATCGTGGTGCTGGGCCGGAGCGCGAAGGTTCGCCCGGCTTGACCGGGCCGGCGCCCGCGCCTACGCCAGCAGCGCCAGTCGGCCGGACGGCCGCTCCTTCGGGAGAGGAAAGTCCGGGCTCCAAGGAGACACGGTGGCGGCTAACGGCCGCCGGGGGCG
>CAZVMY010000423.1:0-2939 GCA_964628955.1 uncultured Methylocystis sp. | reverse complement strand
GGACGCGCCGGCCCCGGTGCCCACGCGCACCGGGGTCACCGGCAACTGGACGGCCCGGGAGGCCGCCGGCGGCAGCTGGCGTGTGACGCGGTCCAGCGCGCCGGCGCTCGACCTCTACAAGGCCTCGACGTCCGGATGCCAGTCACGGGAACTCCAGCGCGTCTCGGCCTGGGAACTCAGGGGCGACGAGGTCTATCTGTACGAGCCAGGCGGCGGCGTCGCAGCGCGGCTGAAGCAATCCGGCAGCCAGCGTTTCGAGGGGGCTGCGGCCAAGACCGGGGCGCCGGTCTCGCTCACGAAATAGCCTGCCTATTCGCGCGATGCGAAGAACGGTGGCCGCTTCAGGAAGCGACGCTGCGGGTCCACATAGGCGGCTGCCATGTCGAGCGTCTCGCCGAGCATGCCCTTGAGCATGGTGGCGGCCGTCCGCGGCGGCATGCGCAGCGTCACGATGGCGCCGTCGTCCTCGCAGGTGATCTCCGAGGCGAACTTGCGGGCGAGGCCGCGCATCGGCGCGTTCCAGGTCAGGCAGCTGAGATAGAGCCGCTCGAAACCGCGCCGGCGGGCAACGGCCAGCATGGTGCCGAACAGGGCGGTGCCCAGGCCTTGCCGCCGCCAGGGCGTCTCGACGCTGAATGCCAGCTCGCCCTCATCTCCGGCAGGCTCCAGCACCGGGCGCAACTCCGCAGCCGCCCGCAGGATGCCATCCTCGAAATACCCGTATACGACGCCGTCGAGGGCCTGCGAGCGGCGTGCATAGGCGTCGATGAAGGCGTCGTCCGTCGCCATGCCGAACCGCGCGCGACGGCTTTCTGCGTCCAGGCGACCGAGATGATCGCGCAGATGCTGCCACTCCTCGGCAGCCAGTGGCCTTATGGTTCCAGGCTGGGGCATCGTGCCCTCCCGAGTATTGTCGCAGCCTGCGCAGACGTGCGACCGGCTATTGGTCCGATATGGGCCCGATCTCCCGCATCGCAACACGAGCCTGCGCTCGCGCGGGGCAGAGCACCGCTCCGGACATGGCGGCGATCCGTCCACCAACCGCTAACCGACATGCGGTATTCATCAGCAAGCGGCGTGCCAGCCCGCATCCCACCCGTCGCTCCGTGTGTCATCGTCCACAAAGCGCTGGACCGGCCAGCCGGCGCGGCGCAAGGACTTCGGCCGGCGGACCGGCCGCGCGGGAGAACCATTCGTGAGCGAGTATCGATTGTTCTGCTTCGGTGAATCGGGCAACGCCTACAAGGTGGCGTTGATGTTGCAGCTTACGGGCTGCGACTGGGAGCCGAAACCCGTCGCTTTCTTCGCCGGAGAAACGCGGGACCCGGCGTTCCGCGACCAGGTCAACGGAATGGGCGAGGTGCCCGTACTGGTGCACGGCGACAAGACCATCACGCAGTCGGGCGTGATCCTCGACTATCTTGCGCTCGAAACCGGCCAGTTCGGCGCCCGGAACGAAACGGAGCGGCGCGAGATCCTGCGATGGATCCTGTTCGACAACCACAAGTTCACCAGCTACTTCGCGACGCTGCGCTTCATGGTCGGCCTGCAGAACCAGGGGCCTAATCCGGTCACGGCCTTTCTGCGGGGGCGTGCGACGGCTGCGTTCGACATCGTCGACAAGCATCTGGCGACACGCGACTTCGTGCTCGGCGATCGCCCGACCATCGCCGATCTCTCCATGGCCGGGTACATGTTCTATCCCGAGGAAACCGGGATCGACCGGTCGGTTTTCCCGCATCTGTCCGCGTGGACGCAGCGGATCGCGGCCCTGCCGGGATGGAAACACCCTTACGATCTAATGCCGCGGCTGCCGCGCGATTGATGGAAGGTCAGCCCGTCGCTGCCCAGCGCGCGAGATCGGGATCGTGACCGACCAGCGCCAGACCGTGGGCGATCGAGTCGAGCTGATTGCCGGTCGCCAGCCGCTCCGCGCCGAACAGGGCCGCGAAGATGTCGCGCACGGCGGGTATGAACGAGGACCCGCCGGTCAGGAATACCTGGTCGATCGCGGCTGCCGGCAGCGCTGCGTCTGCGAGCGCCTGATCGACGGCTGCGGCTATCCGGGCGAGATCGGGTGCGATCCAGCGTTCGAAATCGGCGCGTGATACGTCTGCCGTGATCCGCCGGTCGCCGACGGTGAGGTCGAAACGCGCGGACTCGTCGGTCGAGAGCGCGATCTTCACATCCGAGACGGCGCGATAGAGCGCGAAGCCGAGGTCGAGATCGATGATGTCGCGCAGCGTGTCCAGCCCGGCCGGCTCGACCGCGTCCCGTATCAGGCGATCGAGTTCACGCATGACCGTCGCGCTCTTCATCAGGGCGAGCTGATTCCAGCGTGCGAAGCTCGCGAAATAGTGAGACGGCACCCGCAGAAGCTTGCCGGTCGACCGATAGAGACCGTCCTTGCCCAGTTGTGGTGAGATCGCGTGGTCGAGGATGCGGTAGTCGAAGGTGTCGCCGGCGATGCCGACGCCGGCCGAGCCCAGCGGCACCGCCCGGCGGCGCCCTCGCCCGATCTCGAACCGGATGACGGAGAAATCGCTCGTGCCGCCGCCGAAATCGGCGACCAGAACAGTCGCGGTCGCATCGAGGCGCTGCGCGAAGAAACTCGCCGCGCCGACGGGCTCATAGACGTATGTGGCGGCGCCGAGGCCGAGGTTGGCGAAGGCCTTGTCGTACCGCTCGATCGCCAGCGCATCGTCGGGCGATTGCCCGGCGAAAGCGACCGGCCGCCCGGCCACGATGCGGACGGGCCCTGCCGCGGGAACGACGCCCGATCGCGCGAGGGCCTTGCCGAGGAAGGTCGACATGAGGTCCTCGAAGTGCCAGCGCCGCCCCTGGATGCTGGCATAGGAGAAGCTACGGCTCGCGGCATAGGTCTTGAACGATTGCAGGAAGCGGTGCCCGAACGGGGCGTCGAGATAGCGGTCGATGGC
>CAZVMY010000422.1:0-2943 GCA_964628955.1 uncultured Methylocystis sp. | reverse complement strand
GATCTGGCCGGCTCCGATGAGGGCGATTTTCTTGCGCGCCATGGGTCTCTCGAGCTTTCGTCGCGCGGAAGGCGACGGGGTGGGGCGCCCTGCCGCGCCACCGTCGAGGCACCGGGACAGGAGCGATCAGGACGAGCGCTGCTTGCCCCATGCTCCCGGTACAATCAAGCGACGGCCTCGGTACGATCCCGAGAAGTGATAGCCCGGATCGCCGGCCGGCCTCGTCCGTAAATGGACATAAGCTAATCCGAACAGAGAGATGGACGGATTCAACATCGACGGTCGTTCTCGATCACTTGAAAGTCAGAAAGGCATGACAAAAAACCAATATCGTCAGTCGTCATCTTGACGGGCGCCGGGTCAGATGCCCGATCGCGGCCTCGAGAACCCGGTCGAGCCGCCGGCGCTCGAGGTCGGGCTGATCGCGGTCGAGCCAGACCGCGGCCGGATGAACGAACCTGTAGGATGCGTCGAGCACCAGCGTCACCGCAGCAGTCCGGTCGCGCTGCTGGAATGCGCCCGCAGAGAGCCCTTCGTCCACGACCCGGTCGACGAGCATCCGCAACCGGGCGCGATGCCTGCGCGCGACGCCGCGGTTCTCGCTGAACGCCGTCACGAACGCCTCGAAGCCGGGCGGGTCGCGCCTCAGGCTCTCGCGATAGGCGTGATGAACGGCCAGGATCATACGTTCGAGCTTGTCGGGCGCGGGGTCCGGCGCGTCGGCGGCGGCCGCGAGCTGGTCCTCCAGCGGCTGCAGCCATTCTGCGGTGAGCGCGTCGATCAGCGCCACCTTGGAGGGGAAATAGCGGTAGACGTTGGAATGCGCCATGCCTGCTTCCTCGGCGACGCGCGTCACCGTGAGCCGCTGCGCTCCATCGGCCGACAGCCGGCGGCGCGCGATCGCCAGGATTCGCGCCCGCGTGCCGTCGCCGTTCGCAGCGCCGGTCACCTCAGGTCTCGACGATGGCGTCGAGGTCAAGCTCCCGCCTGAGCCCGTGCGGCGTGGACAGATAGGCCGCCGAGCGCATCTCGATCAGGCGGGACGCCGTGCGGTCGAACTCGAAGGCCTCGCGGCCATCGGTCGCGACATAGAGGGCCGTCGGCTCGGCGGCGGCAGAGGCCGCAAGCTTGACGTTGTTCTCGTAGAGGATGTCGACGAGGATGATGAAACGCTTGGCCTCGTTGCGGCGGGACTGCTCCATGACCGGGACGTCCTCGAGCACGATGGTGTGGAACTCGCGCGCGAGAACGAGGTAATCGGCGGCGCCGAGGGGCTTCGCGCACAGGTCGTCGAACCGGAAGCGCGCGGCACCGAAGGCCGCCTGCGGCACCTCGATCTGGCGGGTGCCGACCTTCAGCGACACCGGTCTGGCGGAGCCGGCGGTCAAACGCTCGAACGTCGCATCGAGCGCCCCTCTCGCCGCGTCGTCGGCAGGCACGTGGTAAACGGCGGCACCCGCAAGCTTTTCCAGCCGGTAATCCGTGCGCGCATCGAGCTTAAGCACGTCCATGCGGGCGAGCAGTTCGCCGATGAACGGCAAGAACAGCGACCGGTTGAGGCCGTCGCGATAGAGGTCGTTCGGATCGACGTTCGACGTGGCCACGACCACGACACCCTCCGCCCAGAGCGCGGCGAACAGCCGCCCCAGGATCATCGCGTCCGCGATGTCCGTGACCGTGAACTCGTCGAAGCAGAGCACCCAGGCTTCCTCGGCGAGCGCCGCCGCGACGGGCGCGATCGGATCGTCGCCGCGGGCCGTCCCTGCCTTCACCGCCTGCCGATGGGCATGAACCCGCCGATGCACGTCGAGCATGAAGGCGTGGAAATGGACCCGCCGTTTCCGGCGGGCCGCCAGGCTGTCGAAGAACAGGTCCATCAGCATCGTCTTGCCGCGCCCGACGCCGCCCCAGACGTAGAGACCTCTCAGAGGGGCTTGTGGTTCGCGGCTGCCGAACAGCCAGCCGAGCGGACTGGACTTGCGGGCGAGCCGCCGCTCGTCGAGACGGCTGGCGAGCCGCGAGAGCGCCGCTACGGCCGCCGCCTGCGCGGGGTCGCGCTCGAGGCTGCCGCTCCGGACGAGGTGATCGTAACGCTCGGCGAGGGAGAACGGCATGAGGAGGATCGTTTCGAGGGGTGACGGGTTATCGCCGTAATGGTCCGTCGGCGCAATGCGCCCGGACGCCGGGACCTGGGTTCGTCCGGCTGCCCGACGTGCGCCATCGCACAGCCCGATGGGAGGTGCACAGCGCATAAGAGCGTCATCGCGCCGCCGGTACGAGACACCACCGACGCGGCGCATTCAGGAGTTGATCATGTCTCGCCTTCTTGCCGTTCTCGCGCTTTCTCTCGCCGCACTCGGACCCGCCGCTGCCGAAGGCGGCGGTGACCGGGGCGCCGACAACCGCGCCGTCCGCGACTCGGTCTATCAATTCGTCCAGCAGCAATCGTCGAACCGCTACGATCGCGACTTCACGGCCGCGGCGCCGCGCTACTACTACGAACCGGCGCCGACCCGCCGCGGCTCACGGTACTACCCTCGCTGACGACACCTGGGCGGATCGGCTGAGCCGACCGCAGAACGCGCGGAACGCGGGCGGCGTCCATCACTGGACTTCACCGCCCGCCTCCCTTATCGGTCGCGGCCCGCGACCTGGCAGAGCACCCTCGTCGTGATCTTTCGTCATCGCGATCGAGGGAAGTCATGCCCGCAACCGCGTCAGGCGGCCCGCGCCCGCCGGACGGCGCTCTCTCGATCGGCATCGACTTCGGCACGACCAATACCGTGCTCGCCATCTGCCGCGAAGCGGGCGACGCCGAGATCGTGCGGTTCCGTCACGACGAGGAATGGCTGGACGTCTTCCGCTCCGCGCTCTGTTTCTGGGACGAGCGCCGCGACGGCGCCGCGGTCTCCTTCGTCGAAGCTGGCCCCTGGGCCATCGACC
>CAZVMY010000421.1:0-2959 GCA_964628955.1 uncultured Methylocystis sp. | reverse complement strand
AACGCCGTCGAGGAGCTGGAGGTCGATTACGACGCGCCGGCGCTCGATATCGGCTTCAACGCCCGATATCTCCTGGACATCGCGAGCCAGCTCGAGGGCGACACGGCGCTGTTCAAACTGGCCGATCCCGGCTCGCCCACGCTGATCCAGGACCGTGACGGCGCATCGACGCTCTATGTCCTGATGCCGATGCGGGTCTGATCCGGCGGTGGCCGCCCGGGCGCTGGTCTCGCGCCTCGTCCTGTCCGAGTTCCGCAACTACGCCGCGCTCGATCTCGACTGCGACGCGCCGATGGTCGCCCTGCTCGGCGACAACGGTGCCGGCAAGACCAACGTTCTCGAAGCCCTGTCGCTGCTGGCACCCGGTCGCGGGCTGCGGCGCGCCGACCCCAGCGAGCTCGCAATGGCGGGCGGGTCGGGGCGCTTCTCGGTCTTCGCCGAGGTCACGGGGGCGCTCGGCCGGGCGCAGATGGCTACGGGTTTCGAGCCCGGGCCAGACGGCGGACGGCGCCATCGCATCGACCGGCAGCCGGCGTCCTCGGCGCGCGCCTTCGCCGATCACCTGCGGGTCGTGTGGCTGACGCCGGATGCCGACGGGCTGTTTCGCGGACCGCCCGGCGACCGTCGACGCTTCCTGGACCGGCTGGTGCTCGCGGTCGACGCGGATCACGGGCCGCGGGTCGGCGCGCTGGAACGGGCGCTGCGCTCGCGCGGCCGGTTGCTGGACGATCCGGCGGCCGATTCGTCCTGGCTCGACGCGATCGAGCGCGAGACGGCCGAGATCGCGGTCGCCGTCGCGGCGGCACGGCAGGAGACCGTCTCCCGGCTGCGCGCGCTCATCGCCGCCGGACGCGACCCGGCATCGCCCTTTCCGTTTCCCCTCATCCACCTCACCGGCGACCTCGAAAGCGCCGTTGCCGCCGGCGAACCGGCGCTCGGGATCGAGGAATGGTACCGGGCGCGGCTGCGCGACGGCCGCGCCCGGGACCGCGCGGCAGGGCGAACCCTCACCGGCCCGAACACCGCCGATCTTCTCGTGCGGCACGGTCCTAAGGACATGCCGGCCGACCGGTCGTCGACGGGCGAGCAGAAGGCGCTGCTGGTGGCGCTGGTGCTGGCCCACGCCGATCTGGTGGCGCAGATGGTCGGCTGGCCGCCGATCGTGCTGCTGGACGAGATCGCGGCCCACCTCGACCCGGGACGGCGCAGCGCCCTGTTCGACCGGCTGCTTACGCTGGGCGGGCAGGTCTGGCTGACGGGAGCGGACCCGGCCGCCTTCGCCGGGTTGCCTTCGGCGGCGCTCGTGCTCAAGGTGAGTGACGGTCAGATCGAGAGGGCATAGCCGATGGATCTCGCAGGGCTCCTGCTGTTCGCAGGCGTGTATTTCGCGGCCGTGGCCTCGCCCGGTCCAGGCGTTGCGGCGATCGTCGCGCGCGTCATGGCGCAAGGTCTTCCCGGCACGGCCGCCTTCGTCCTGGGTTTCGTCGTCGGCGACCTCGTGCTGTTCACCGCCGCGGCGCTCGGCCTCTCCGCCCTCGCGCAATCGTTCGGCGCGCTCTTTGCGGTGATCAAGTATGCGGGTGCGGCCTATCTGCTGTTCATGGCATGGAAGATCGTGAGCGCGCCCGTCCGCGATGCGGAGACGGCAGCACCGCTGGCCGCGGGCGGCTCGCTCCGCCTGTTCGCAAGCAGTTTTTTGCTCACGATCGGTAACCCCAAGGTCATCGTGTTCTTCGTCTCGATCATGCCGCTGGTGGTGGACGTCGCGTCGATGACGATCGGAACCTTCGGCAAGCTGGCCTTGACGATCGTGCTCGTGATCAGCCCCGTGCTGACGGGCTATGCGCTTCTTGCCGATCGCGCCCGACGCCTGTTCCGGTCGGAGCGGGCGCGCCGTCGCATCAATTACGGCACGGGTGCCGTCATGGCCGGCGCGGCGCTGGCCGTCGCCAGCCGGTGATCTTCAGCCGGTTCCGCCCCCCGATCAGGGAAGCGTCAGGCTGGTCGCGAGCCCGAGCGAGAGGGCGGAGGTGCCCGAGACGTAGTACATCTGGCGGACGCTCGCCCGGGTGATCAGCGAAGCCGCCTTGCTGGAGCCGAACTCGTAATAGCCCTCGATCATGTAGGCGGTGGCCGATCCGGCCTGCTGCCAGCGGCCGGCCACGAACGAGAGGCCCTCGTGATACCCGAGCCCACGGCCGTCGGCCGGCGCGACCGCCTGATCGGCAAAGTTGGCGTTGACGTAATGACGCTGGACGCCAGCCGCGAAAATCAGCGTGCAGGCGCTGACGCAGCGCATCTGTCCCGCGTCGACGATCGTCTTCATGCCCTTCGAGCGGACCAGACGACCGATCTCGTAGGCCGAGAGGACATGGCCGCCGGTGCTGTCGAGAATGACCGAGCGAGGCGCCCCCTTGGCGATCACCTCGTCCCTGAACCGGAAATCGTCGCCCGGATTGATCTGCCCGGACAGAACGATCGCATCGCCGCGCCTGACGATCTCGAGCGCATGCGCCGGCAAGGCACAAGTCATCGCGACGCAAAGCGCCGCCAGTCGACCGACAATCGTCATCTTGCCCCGCCGACCCTACGCGTCCGGATCGCATCACGATCGCAAGCGGCAATGCGGACGGCAAGCGCCGGACCGCCAGGATGCTTGCATTCGACCCGGTTCGGCTTACATAAAACCGTGATCTTGCCCATTCCGGACGGGCCTGCCATCAGAGCCGCGACTCCGCTGCGCCCTCGCGCTATTATCGTTGCGAATCATATCTTTAAGAAAGAACGTGCATGGCCGGATCAGCCGTCCCCGAGTCCTATGGCGCGGATTCGATCAAGGTCCTCAAGGGCCTCGACGCCGTTCGCAAGCGACCGGGGATGTATATCGGCGACACCGACGACGGGTCGGGCCTGCACCACATGGTCTACGAGGTCGTCGACAACGCGATCGACGAAGCGC
>CAZVMY010000420.1:0-2967 GCA_964628955.1 uncultured Methylocystis sp. | reverse complement strand
GGCGGCGACGCCGCGACCACGGCGGCGGCGGGCGCGGGTCTGTCCCCGCCCCGCGACGTCGCCGACCTCTGCCGGACGATGACCTTCGCCAGCAACCTGCAGATGCTGCTGCACTGGGAGGACCGGAACTCGATGGCCCACGGCATCGAGGCGCGGGTGCCCTTCCTCGATCATCCGCTGGTCGAGTTCGCGCTCGCGCTGGGCAACGATCACAAGATCGTCGGCACCGAGACCAAGCACGTGCTCCGCCGGGCCATGCGGGACGCGATGCCGGAGGCGATCGTGGACCGTCAGGACAAGATCGGCTTCGCCACTCCGGAAGGGACGTGGTTCCGCGGTCCGCTCGCGAGCGCGATCCGCCAGGGTCTCGAGGAGACGGTGCAGACTTGTCCCGATCTGTTCGAGGCCGGAGCCTTGCGCCGCATGGGCGCGCGGATGCTCGACGGATCGGGTCCGCCGGATTTCGCGCTCTGGCGGGTCGTCAATCTGGGACTCTGGAGCCGTCGCTTCGGCGTCAGTCCCTAGAAGGGGCGTCGATCACCGGCGGCGCTTGTCCTGGGCGGGCTGATAGGCGACGCGGGCGTGGGCCTCGCAGTAGGGCTTGCCGACCCGGCAATCGGCGCCGCAGAAGACGAAATCCTCGGCCGTCGGGTCGCCCATCGGCCATTTGCAGACGGATTCCCGCAGTTCCATGATCGAGACCCGGCGCGACATCGGCACGACCACGTCGGTCCGGGTATCGTACTCGACGATGGCGTAGGCCTCGTCCATGGGCTGGACCGCGAGCGCGACGTTGCCGCGAACGGAGGGCGCCGGCTGGCTGCGCGTCGGCTGCCGGACGTTCGGATTGGGCACCTTGCGCACGCGCGGCGCCGCGCCCGGAGAACTCTTGGCGCGCCCCGACAGGCCGAGGCGGTGCACCTTGCCGATGACCGCGTTGCGCGTGACCAGCCCGAGCTCTCCCGCGATCTGGCTGGCGCTCAGACCATCCTGCCATAGCTTCTTCAGCAATTCGACGCGCTCGTCCGTCCAGGACATGGCATATCTCTCCTCAACTGCAGCCGCCGGCCCGAATCCTTCCATCGCCGGCGCGGAATACCTCCGCCCGGGTCAGGAGAGACCCGCCGTCGCTGGGAGCAGCCGCACGAAATCTTGTGTGCGGACACGTCGACTTCTACAATATCTGGAGAATCGCAGGCAATTCCGTTTCCCTGTGCGACTCTCCTCCCGGCCAGATCGTTGGGGAAAACCAAGACGACAAACGCCGACGACTTGGAAACGATCCTTTGTGACGATCTCAAGGCAGCCATTCGCGTTGACAGCGAGGGCCCGGAAAACCGATAATCACTGATGCCGTCCCCGTGGACGGCATTCGATTTTTTGCGCCGCGCGTCGGCGGAACAGGATTTCGCGGCAGCCGGATGCGACGCCCGGACGGCGAAACTCTCCGTGTTTCGTCACCGGACCCGCGACGAAAGAGCGAAAGGACAGTTCCGTGACCGCCGCATCGAGTTCAGCGCTGCTGCCGACCTATGCCCGCGCCGACATCGCCTTCGAGCGTGGCGAAGGCGCCTGGCTCGTGAGCACGCGCGGCGAGCGATATCTCGATTTCGGCGGCGGCATCGCCGTCTCCTCGGTCGGTCACTCGCATCCGCATCTGGTCGAAGCCCTGACCGAGCAGGCGAAAAAGCTCTGGCACACGTCCAATCTCTACACGATGCCCGACGGCGAGAGGCTGGCCCGGCGGCTGACGGACCTCACCTTCGCCGACGTCGTGTTCTTCACCAATTCCGGCGCCGAGGCTCTGGAAGGGTCGATCAAGACCGCGCGCAAGTATCACTCCGCCAACGGACAGCCCGAGCGCTTCAGGATCATCACCTTCGAGGGTGCGTTCCACGGGCGGACGCTCGCCACCATCGCGGCCGGCGGTCAGAAGAAATATCTCGATGGCTTCGGCCCCAAGGTCGACGGCTTCGACCAGGTTCCATTCGGCGATCACACGGCGCTGGAAGCCGCCATCACGCCGGAGACCGGCGCGATCCTGATCGAGCCGATCCAGGGCGAAGGCGGCGTGCGTACGGTGCCGACACAATGCCTGCGCGGTCTGCGCGAACTCTGCGACCGGCACGGGCTGCTGCTCGTCTTCGACGAGGTGCAGACCGGCGTCGGCCGCACCGGCAAGCTGTTCGCCCACGAATGGGCCGGGGTGACCCCCGACATCATGGCGGTCGCCAAGGGTATTGGTGGCGGCTTCCCCATGGGCGCGTTCCTCGCGACGAGCGAGGCGGCCAAGGGCATGACTGCCGGGACGCACGGGACCACCTATGGCGGCAATCCCCTCGCCATGGCGGTCGGGAACGCGGTCCTCGACATCGTGGCGGAGCCCGATTTCCTCACTCATGTCCGGGACGTTTCCCTGCTCCTGAAGCAGCGGCTCGCCGAGCTGAAGGATCGCCATCCGGCCGTGATCGCCGAGGTGCGCGGCGAGGGTCTGCTGATCGGATTGCGCACCGTGGTGACGAACACGGATCTGGTTGCGGCGCTGCGTGCCGAGCACATGCTGACAATCGGGGCCGGCGACAACGTCGTCCGGCTGCTGCCGCCGCTGATCATCGGCGAGCAGGAGGTCCGTGAAGCCATCAGGCGGATCGACGCCGCCTGCCGTACCATCGAGGCTTCGCTCGATCAGGCGGCCCGAACGGCGGCCGAGTAGCTTCCCAGCACCTTCACCGCCATCAGGTCCCGGGCGACGCAAACCACAGCGCCGGCCCGGGACCATCCCCGTTTCGAGACATTCCGGGCGTTCCATGCAGAGTTGCAGGCATTTCCTCGATCTGGCCGATGTTTCGGGAGCCGAGCTCCGCCGCATCATCGATACCGGCCGGGCGATCAAGTCCCGCCGCCGGTCGCTGTCCGCCGGCGACGACCGGCTGCTCGCGGGCCGCCGCATCGCCATGATCTTCGAGC
>CAZVMY010000419.1:0-2968 GCA_964628955.1 uncultured Methylocystis sp. | reverse complement strand
GGCCGACCGGCCGGCGCGCGAGCCGGGCCTCGGACGGGGCGGCGATCGAGATCGGCTCGATCGAGAAGATGTCGAAGTCGAAGCGCAACACGGTCGACCCAGACGACATCATCGAGACCTACGGCGCGGATACCGCGCGCTGGTTCATGCTGTCGGATTCGCCGCCCGAACGCGACGTGGTCTGGACAGAGGACGGCGTGCAGGGAGCTTCGCGGCTGGTCCAGCGCCTCTGGCGGCTGGTTTGCGACATCGCCGACCTGCCACGCCGGGCGATGCTCGACGGTTTCGGGCCCGAATCGACCGCCATCCGCCGCGCGGCGCACAAGGCGCTCGCCGCCGTCGAGGACGATGTCGAGCGGCTCCGGTTCAATCGCTGCGTGGCGCATGTCTACGAACTGTCGAACGCGCTTTCGGCCGCTCTGCAGGTGCATCACGAAGCCGGCCGTGAGCCGTCGTCGGACCTTGGCGTCGCTCTTCACGAGGCCGGCCGGATCCTCGTGCAGTTGTTCGCGCCTATGATGCCGCATCTGGCGGAGGAATGCTGGGCGACCCTCGGCGGCGAGGGGCTGGCCGCCGAGGCGCCATGGCCGATCCTGGATCGAAGCCTGCTCGTTGCGGACACGATCACCCTGCCCGTCCAGGTCAATGGCAAGAAACGGGACGATCTGACCGTGCGCCGTGACGCCGATCAGGCGGAGGTGGAGGCGGCGGTCCGCTCGCTCGCGTCGGTGACCCGTGCGCTGGATGGCCGGCCGGTCCGCAAGGTGATCGTGGTGCCGCAGAGGATCGTCAATGTCGTGGGATGACCGCCTGATGCGCCCCGGACGGCCCCTCAGGATCGCGACCCTCGGTCTCGCGCTGTGCCTCGGGGGCTGCCTGCAGCCGCTTTACGGCCCCGCGGCCGGCGGTCGGCCGGGCGTCGCCGCCGAACTCGCCACGATCGAGGTCGACGACATCCCCGATCGCCTCGGCTTCGAGCTGCGGAACGAGCTCAATTTCCTTCTCAACGGCGAAGGGCGGCCAACCGGCGGAGCGTATCGCCTGCGAATCAACGTCCGGCAGGGGACGGCGACCGCGATCGTCGACACCCTGACCGGTCGCGCCCAGTCCGCGACGCTGAACTTCGACGCGACCTACGCGCTGCTGCGCGCAGACGGCGGCAAGGAGGTCACTGCCGGGCGCGCATTGACGACCGTCAACTACGATCGGACGGCGCAGCGCTTCGGCAACGTCCGGGCCGCGCGCGACGCCGAGATTCGCGCCGCCAAACAGTTGGCCGAACAGATCCGCATGCGTCTCGCGATCTTTTTCGCCGACCGGCGCTGACGCGCCCGGGTGCAGGCTTGGTCGCAGTCGCGGGACGCAACGTCGAGAAGGCGCTGGCCGGAGACATCGGCCGTTTCGCGCTGGTTCTCGTCTACGGCCCGGATCAGGGTCTGGTCACCCAGCGCTCGGAGCGGATAGCCCGGGCGATTGTCGGGCGCGATGCCGACGAGCTGTCCATCCTGCGGCTGGATGGCGACGACCTCGCGGCCGATCCGCTGCGTCTTGCCGACGAAGCCAACACGATCGCCATGTTCGGCGGCAAGCGCGCGATCCGGGTCCGCTCCGGGAGCCGCAGCCTGATGCCCGCGCTCGAGCCGGTCCTGTCGGCGCCGCCGCTCGACGCCGGCATCATCATCGAGGCCGGCGACCTGAAACCATCCTCGCCGCTTCGCGCCGCATTCGAGCAATCCGCGGTGGCGGCTGCCATCCCCTGTTATCCCGACGAGGCGTCGGACCTCGCGCGCCTGATCGACGATTCGGTCGCAGCGGCCGGGCTGCGGATCGTTCCAGCTGCACGTGACGCGCTCGTCGGCACGCTCGGCGCGGACCGGCTGCGATCCGTCTCGGAGATCGACAAGCTGCTGATGTATGCGCGCGGGCTCCGCGAGATCGGTTTGGCTGAAGTCGAGGCGGTTATCGCTGATGCCGCGCCGGTCGACACCGATGCCGCGATCGACGCGGCCTTTGGCGGCAAGGTCGCCGCGATCGAGAGCCTCGGCGGACGAGTGTTCGCCGACGGGCTGGAACCGGGCACTTTTCTCGGCTTCGCACTCCGCCATGCACTGACGTTGAGGCAGCTCAGGGCCGATATCGACGGCGGCGCGCCGCGAGGCGAGGTCGTGCGACGGGCGCGGGTTCATTTCCGCCGGCAACCCATGGTCGAGATGCAGCTTGCCGAATGGTCGGTCGACCGGCTGGACCGGGCCATCGGCATTCTGAGCGACGCGATCCCGGTTATCCGCCAGACGCCCCGTCTCGGCCGGGCGATCGCGGTCCGGGCCTTGTGGTCGGTGGCGCTGTCCGCGCGCCGGACCTGACGGAGCGGATCAGGCCTTCAACCGGCGACACAGCGCGTCGAGCTGCTCGAGGGTCGCGTAGCGGATCGAGAGCGTGCCGCTCTGGCCGCGATGGTCGATCGCGACCGCGAGCCCGAGCCCATCCGACAGCGCCTTCTCGAGGTCGAGCGTATCCGCATCCTTGCCCGGCCGGGCGCGCTGCGCCTTCCGTTCCGGCGCGGCGCCCGCTTCCACCTGAGCCAGTCGCTCCACCTCCCGCACCGTCAGTCCCTGGTCGACGATACGCCGGGCCGTTGCTTCCGGATCCGAAACGGCGAGCAGTGCCCTGGCGTGCCCGGCGGACAGCTGGCCGGACATGACCCGCGCCTTGACGCTTGCCGGCAGCTTGGCGAGACGCATCGTGTTCGCGACATGGCTCCGGCTCTTGCCGACGACCTTGCCGAGTTCGGCCTGGGCATAGCCGAACTGCGCGATCAACTGCTCGTAGCCCGCGGCCTCCTCGAGCGCATTGAGATCGGTGCGTTGGACGTTTTCGATGATCGCGAGTTCGAGCGCCTCACGATCGTTGACCTCCAGCACGACCGCCGGCACGTCGTGAAGGCCAGCCCGCTGAGCGGCGCGCCAGC
>CAZVMY010000418.1:0-2980 GCA_964628955.1 uncultured Methylocystis sp. | reverse complement strand
GCGATGCGCGTATCCTCGCGATCTACGAGGGCACGAACGGCATCCAGGCCGCCGATCTGGTGACGCGCAAACTGCCGCTGTCCGAGGGCGTCGCCGTCCAGGCCGTGATCGAGCGCTACCGTCGCGCTGCCGACCGCGTCTCGCAGATCAACGATCCAGCGTTCGGCCGCACCGGGCAACGGCTGCGCGAGGCCGTGGACAGCCTCGACCGCGCCACCGTGTGGATGCAGAAGGCCCTCGCCGGAGCGCCTGCCGATGCGCTCGCCAGCGCGACGCCCTATCTGCGGCTCTTCGGTCTGACCGCCGGCGGCGCGTATCTGGCCGAGGCGGCACTGGCCGCGCATGGCCGGATGGCCGAGGGCGACGGCGACCCGGCGCATGGGGCCCGGATCCGCGATGCACGGTTCTTCGCCGAGAACTCCGCGAGCATCGCCGCCGGCATCGAGGCGGCGGTGACCGAAGGAGCCGAAGGTGTCAACGGCGCCTATGTCGCGGCGGCCGAGTGAGCCCGCGGCCGGGTTCATCCGCACGGCCTGCGTTCTTGCCACAGCCGACTCCGGTTCGTGCTTCCGCATGAGCCGGTCATCCACGTCAGCCCTGCCGCCGGGATCAGCATGACCCTCCAATCGAAGACCCTCTTCATCAGCGGTGCGTCACGCGGAATCGGGCTGGCGATCGGGCTGCGCGCCGCGCGGGACGGCGCCAACGTCGTGATCGCTGCCAAGACGACCGAGCCGCATCCCAAGCTCGAGGGCACGATCTACACGGCCGCGGAGGCGATCGAGAAAGCCGGCGGCAAGGCGCTGCCGCTCGTCGTGGACGTGCGAGAGGAAGACAGTGTCGCGGCGGCGATCGAGAAGACCGTGGCGACGTTCGGCGGTCTCGACATCGTCGTGAACAACGCCTCGGCGATCAATCTGGCGCCCACCACGAAGATCGAGATGAAACGCTTCGATCTGATGCACCAGATCAACACACGCGGCACCTTCATGGTGTCCAAATATGCGATTCCGCATCTGGAGCGGGCGGAAAACCCGCATATCCTGATGCTGTCGCCACCGCTCGACATGAAGGAGCGCTGGTTCGCGCCGCATCTCGCGTATTCGATCGCAAAATACGGCATGAGCCTGTGCGTCCTGGGCCTGGCCGGCGAACTCCGCGGCAAGGGTATCGCGGTGAACGCGCTCTGGCCGCGCACGACGATCGCGACCGCCGCAGTGAACAACCTGCTCGGCGGCGACATGCTGATGAAAGCCAGCCGGACGCCGGAGATCCTCGCCGATGCCGCTCACATGATCTTTACGACGCCGGCCCGCAGCCTGACCGGTCAGTTCCTGATCGACGACAGCTTCATGACCGCGAACGGCGTGACGGATTTCGACCGCTACCGGGTCGATCCGAGCCAGGCGCTGGCACCGGACTTCTTCGTCCCGGAGGACAGCATTCCCCCGGTGAGCCTCAAGGCGCTGCGCTGATACCGACGACGGTCACGTTCCCGTCGCGGTCGGAACGCGATAAAGCCAATCGCACTTCACGCGCGGGCGCTCCTTCATGATCCTGGTCCACAAGCCGGCGGCGCTCGCCGGCGCTGCCGACAACGCGCATCTCGAACGTCACGTCTGGCGTCTCGGGGAGCCGATTCCCACCGATGCCGTCTGGATCGATCTCATCGAACCCACCCGGGACGAGGACCGGCTGGTCGAGGAGTATCTGAACATCTCGGTGCCCACCCGCGACGAGATGCAGGACATCGAACCTTCGGCCATTCTCTACATCGAGAACGGTGCGCGCTACATGACGGCGCGCATCCTGTGCAATTCCGACAGCGAGGCCCCGCGCCTCGTCGCCGTGTCGTTCATCCTGACCGAGAAGTCGCTCGTCACGCTGCGGTATGACGAGCCGCGCTCGTTCCAGATGTTCGCTAACCGCGCGATCAAGCCAGGCGGCTGCGGCCACCAGCCGGAAGCGGTGCTCGACGGGCTGCTCGAAACCATCACCGATCGGGCGGCCGAGATCCTGCGCAAGGTCGGCGATGACATCGAGGTGACGTCGCGCGCCGTGTTCGACACCAAGAGGAAGGCATTCGATCCGAAGACCGCCACCGCGACGACCAGGTACGAGGACGTAATCAGCAGCCTCGGCCGTTACGGCGACCTGATCTCGAACGTCCGCGAGAGCATGGTGTCGCTGGAGCGCATGCTGCTGTTCCTCTCGACCAATATGGCACGCCCCAAGAAGGCGTCGGGGTTCAATGCCGAGTGGCGCACCGCGGTCCGCGACACGCAGTCGATCGAGGAGCACGCCTCGTTCCTCAACAACAAGATCCAGTTCATCCTGGACGCCACGCTGGGGCTCGTGACGCTTCAGCAGAACAACATCATCAAGCTGTTCTCGGTCATGGCCGTCGTGCTGATGCCGCCGACGCTGATCGCCTCGATCTACGGCATGAACTTCCGGCAGGGCATGCCGGAACTCGACTGGCAGTACGGTTATCCGTTCGCGCTCGGCCTGATGGTGACCATGGCGATCCTGCCGTACCTCTTCTTCCGCTGGAAGAAGTGGCTCTGACCGGGGCTGCCTCACTCCGGGGCAAGCGGCAGACATGGAACGGCTCGCGTGGAACAGATCGATGTGGACGAAGGCGCCGGCCCGATCGGCACCACGGCGGTGCCGGCTATCCTCGGCCGGCGATCCCGCATAAATCCGGATCACGAAGCGCCGGTCCGTGCGGGGTCCAAATGGTCAAGAAGGTTCAGGAGGGCGTGACCCTCGTCGATCACCCGCTGGTGCAGCACAAGCTCACCCTGATGCGTGACAAGGAGCGCTCGACCAAATCCTTCCGGCAGCTCATGAACGAGATCGGTATGCTGCTGGCCTATGAGATCACGCGCGACCTTCCCCTGACCACGGTCGAGATCGAGACGCCGCTGGCTAAGACCATGCAGCCCAAGCTCGCCGGCAAGAAGCTCGTGTTCGCGCC
>CAZVMY010000417.1:0-2981 GCA_964628955.1 uncultured Methylocystis sp. | reverse complement strand
AGTTCGCCGACGGCGTCGCCCTCGATCGTGACGGCGTTCAGAACGCCCAGCACCTGCGCGAGCTGCGCCGATTTCGGAACCATCGTCGGGTGAACCCGCTGCTCGATCCCGGCCGCCGTGCGTTCCGCCACCCCGAGCAGCTTGATCCGATACCCGAGTTCGTCCGCCATGCGCAGATCGAGCGGCGTGACGCCGGAAATACCCTCGACATAGATCGCATCCGCGTCGACCTCGACGCCGAAGGCCAGCGCGGTCAGGAGGGCGAGCTTGTGTGCGGTGTCGAAACCCTCGACGTCGAACGTCGGATCCGCCTCGGCATAGCCCAGCGCCTGTGCGGCGGCGAGACACTCGGCGAACGTCAGGCCCTCGGCTTCCATGCGGGTGAGAATGTAGTTGCAGGTGCCGTTCAAGATGCCTGAGACGCGTGCGACGGCATTGCCGGACATCGCCTCGCGCAGGGTCTTGATGATGGGAATGCCACCGGCGACCGCCGCCTCGAACTCGAGCGCCGCGCCCGCGGCCTCGGCCGTTCTTGCGAGCGCCGTGCCATGCGCGGCCAGCAGGGCCTTGTTGGCGGTGACGACATGAAGACCGCGGGCGAGCGCCGTTTCCACAACTGCCTTCGCCGGACCGTCGGCGCCGCCGATCAGCTCGACGAAGGCGTCGGCTTCGGCGTGCCCCGCCATCGCCACCGGATCGTCGAACCAGCGGATGCCCGAAAGATCGAGCCGGCGGTCCCGCGACCGGTCCCGTGCCGACACAGCGACGACCCGCAGCGCCCTGCCCGACCGCGCCGCGATCGCATCGGCTTGCCCCTGAAGGATACGGACGACGGCCGCGCCGACGGTGCCCAGTCCCGCGACAGCGACCCGGAGTTCTGAAGGTCTGACCATGGGAGCCGGTTGCACCGGCAACCGGCGGGTGTCAATCGGCCCCGGGGACGGCCGCGCGCGCCCTTGCGATCGAAGACGCAAAGCAGTCGTCGCATTAAGGGTCCGGAACCCGGCGCGGACCCCCCGCGCGCCTTGTAGACCAGCCTCGCAGCTGCCAAGACACGGCTTTTCCTCGCTGATTTTGGTAACGCCAGAGTTTATTAAAGTTGCTCTAATGATTACGTCGGATATCCGAAGCGGTCTTTAAGGTTATTTCGTACTTACGATTGCAACCTGGCGTTTAACCCGAATTTTATTCTCTACAACGCATCCGAGTGCTGTGAAGATGCGTTGACTGAACGATCGGACATTCCGATCGCCTCGTTCAGATCGGAAAAGGGAGGAACCGGCTCAAGCGGAGCACCGAACTGTTCGTCAGCTCGGACGTGACGCCTGGCCGCCACAACGGACGAGTTCCGACCTCGATTGCACTCTTTGATTGTTTATGGATTTTTATACAACTCAAGATAGTTTCATCCCGTGTACCGATCGGGCTCCTCACTTGGCGTGCCTGCGCTGAACGACCTGACCCAATACAGTACCTTATGGAGATGACTATAGCTAACGTATCCGTTCAGACCAGTACCGGCTTCGACGAAACGACGTTCTGGATCAACAATTCCGGCAGTTCGACCCTCGAACGCTTCACTGGAATTGTCAGCGATACAGGCGTTCAGGGTATCCTTCCGCTGACACGCTCTGTAGTCTACGATGAGTTTACGTTTTCATCGGGCGGTCTGACGTACCGATATATCGGCTCATGGCAGGTCGATGCGAGTTCCGGATTGTTGACGACGACCGTCGCGGCGTCGGGAACCTACAACCAGATCGTTATCGAGCAGGGCGGGCAGACGGTGGCGTCCGTCGGCGGTTTGTCGCGATCGGTGAACTTCGGCACGACCGAAAGCCTCACCTTGCTCAGCATCGCCGGCAGCGCCATCGACCTCGTGCTCGATCTGCTGATCGGCGGCGCCGCGGGCTCGACCGCCTACGCCAACCTCCACCTCGACGCGACGCCAGCCCTCGTCTCGACGGTGTTCGCAGCGGCCGACACGTTTTCGGGCGGCGGCGGTAACGACTCCCTCGATGGTTTCGCCGGCAATGACCAGATCACCGGCTCCGGAGGCAACGACTCGCTGACGGGTGCCGCCGGCAACGACACCATCGACGGTGGCGACGGAAACGACACGATCGACGGCGGGGCGGACAACGACCTGCTCTCCGGCGGTCTCGGAGCGGATGTCCTCCTCGGCGCCGACGGTGCCGACACGATCAATGGCGGCGACGGCAACGACACCATCGACGGCGGCAATGGCAACGACGTCATCAATGGCGGGACCGGCAACGATCTGCTGTCCGGCGGAGCAGGAGACGACGTCATCCAGACCGGCGGCGGCAACGACACCATCGACGGCGGCGGCGGAGCCGACACGATCGTCCTGGCTGGCAACCTGAGCAGTTACACGCTCTCCACGGATGGCCAGGGCCGGACCGTGCTGACCTCGGGTGGCCTCGCGACGACGGTAACCGGCTTCGAGAGCTATCAGTTCGCCAACACCACGGTGCAGGCGCCTGACGTCTCGGCACTGGAAGACGTGTTCTTCTTCTCAAGCAACCGCGTGTATGGCGACATCGTCACCGCGCCGACGAGTCCGGGCGGCGAGGTCTACATCCTCTATCAGGCCATCCTCGGCCGCGCACCGGATCTCACTGGTCATGAGGCCTTTGCCGATCTGATCGAGGGTGGCGCAACGTCCGGGTCCGTCGCCCAGACATTGCTCTCATCGCCCGAGTTCACCTCCAACTTCGGTTCGGCCAGCGGCCTCACCAACGAGCAGTTCGTCGACCGGCTCTATCTGAACGCGCTCAATCGCACGGCGGACCCGTCCGGCCTCTCGTTCTGGGGTGGCATGCTGAACCAGGGCATGTCCCGGGTCGAGGTCGCCGAAGGCATCGCCTTCTCGGCCGAGCATCTGTCGATCGTGCAGAGCGCCTTCACGGCCGGCGTCTATGTCCCCGACGCCGACGCCTCCAACGTCGCGAGGCTGT
>CAZVMY010000416.1:1359-2981 GCA_964628955.1 uncultured Methylocystis sp. | reverse complement strand
GCGAGACGATGTCTTCCTGCGGCACGCCGCGGGCCTTCAGATTGATGACCGAGGAGATGGAGAAGCCGAACACGGCATCGACCTCGCCCGACGCGAGCATCGGCTCGCGCACCGGGAAGCCGACGTTCTCGAGCTTGATCGCGCTGTCGTCGAGCTTCGTGACGGCCTTGAAGATCGGCCACTGGGCGAACGCGGCGTCCGCGGCCGGCGCGCCGAAGCGCTTGCCCTGCAGGCTCTTCACGTCGGTCGTGATGCCGCGTGACTTGCGGCCGACGATCGCGAAGGGTGGCTTGTCGTAGACCATCAACACGGCCTTGACGTCGACGCTCGGGTTCTCGTCCCGGAACCGGACGAGCGAGTTCACGTCGCCGAAGCCCATGTCGTAGGTGCCGGACGCCACCCGGGGGATCGCTTCGCGCGAACCGTTGCCGACGTCCACCGTGACGTCGAGCCCCTCGGCGGCGAAATAGCCCTTGTCGATGCCGTTGAGAAACAGCGCCGCCGGACCCTCGAAGCGCCAGTCGAGCGTGAATCGGATTTTGGTGGGGGCTTGGGCCTGCGCGGCCGAAACCGACGCGACCAGTCCGCAGCAGGCGGCGAGAACGAGGCGACGAGACAGGATCGGCACGGTGACGGGACCTTCTTGTTGCTGTGCGGCGGACGGCTCTCGGTCGGGGAGCAAGGATTGTGCCGCGAGGTCCCGTCCCCGTTCGGAGCAGGTCGATCCGCGGCGACGCCACCCGGTTGCGCAGCACTATGCAGGCTGCCCAAAAAGAATGCAATTTCCCGCCCGCCCCGAGACCGCCAGAAATCGGCCGATAACTACATGATATTTATGGGAGATAATTGTCGATTCCGCAGCGATCACCCTCTTGACGTCATCCTGTCGTCGCGCCACTTGGCTCTCGTCGGTGACCGGGCCCCTCTGACGGGCGCGCGAGCGCGTCCGTGATGTCGGAACCGATATCGTTCAGAGCACGAGGCCCGACGGACAACCTGCGGATGCGCGGGCCGCAACCCGGTATCGATCATGCCCGAATTTTTGTTGATGGAATGGCTCGACAAGCCCGTCTGGATGTGGGGCGGCTTCCTCGCGATCGTGGCGGCCCTTCTCGCCTTCGACCTCGGTGTCCTCCACAAGACCGATCGTGAAATGGGCATCGGCGAAAGCCTCCGGCTTTCTGCCTTCTACTTCGCTTTCTCCTGCGCCTATGGCGCTGCCGTCTGGTGGGCTTACGAGGCCGGCCAGATCACGACCTCCGACGGCACCCATGCCGGCCTCACCTTCTTCACCGGCTTCTTCATCGAGAAGGCGCTGTCGATCGACAACGTCTTCGTCATCTCGCTCATCTTCACGTATTTCGCGATCCCGCGCGCCTATCAGTACCGGGCGCTCGTCTGGGGCATCGTCGCGGTGATCGTGCTGCGCGGGCTGATGATCGCGGTCGGAGCGGCCCTCGTGCAGGAATACGCCTGGGTCCTCTACATCTTCGGCGCCTTCCTGATCCTCACGGGCATCAAGATGCTCGTGGTGCCGGAGACCGATCCCGACGTCTCGAAGAACCCCGTCGTGCGCTTCCTCAAGCGGCGCATGCGGCTCACGGATCAGTTGCACGGCCAGT
>CAZVMY010000416.1:0-1349 GCA_964628955.1 uncultured Methylocystis sp. | reverse complement strand
TTCGTTCGGCTGCCGGACCCGGCGAGCGGGCGGGTCGTCCGCCATGCGACGCCGCTGTTCCTGGCGCTCGTCGTCATCAACATAGCCGACATCGTCTTTGCGGTGGACAGCGTGCCGGCGATCTTCGCGATCACGACCGACACGTTCGTGGTCTATACGGCGAACATCATGGCCATCCTCGGCCTGCGGGCGCTCTATTTCGCTCTGGCCGCCATGGTGCACCGGTTCCACTATCTCAAATATGCGCTGGCACTGGTGCTCGTCTTCATCGGGCTCAAGATCTTCTGGAACCAGATCTACGGCAAGGTGCCGCCCGAGGTCTCGCTCGGCGTCACGGTCGCCATGATCGCCGGCGGCATCTTCTACTCGCTGTGGAAGACGCGCCGCGCGCAGCCGGCCTGAACGGGCTGAACGACCGGGCGGGAGCGGGGCGTCAGACCGGAATCGGCGCCTCGCTCTTGACCTCTTCCATCACGGCATAGGTGCGCGTCTCCTTGACGCCCGGCAGCGACAGGATGACGTCGCCTAGCAGCGTCCGGTAGGCGGTCATGTCGGCGACCCGTGTCTTGACGAGATAGTCGAACCCGCCGGCCACGAGATGGCACTCCAGCACGTCCGGCGTACGGAGCACGGCCGCGCCGAAGCGCTCGAACACGTCCGGCGTGGTCTTGTCGAGCGTCACCTCGACGAAGACGAGGAACGCCCGGCCGAGCTTCTTCGGATCGAGCCGGGCGCCATAGCCGGTGATGATCCCGTCCTTCTGGAGCCGGCGAACGCGCTCGGTCGTGGCGGTCGGCGACAGGCCGATCGCCTCGGCGAGATCGACGGTCGCCATGCGGCCGTCGGTCTGGAGCAGCCGCAGGATGCGGCGATCGAGACGGTCCAGCTCGACTGCCGTGAATGTCACCGCACATTGCCCATTTCGCCAAGATTATCGCAGTCATCTGGCAAATTCAACGATCGAACCGCGGCCATCGATCGCCTAATCTCCGTCGAAAGACCACGCTTCCCAGGAGATCCTCGATGTCGGCCGCCAGTTTCCGCGACGAAGCTCCGTTTCCGGCGCCGGCGCCGTTTCGTGCTCCGTTCGCGCAAGCCGACGAGGCGATCGCCCGCGATCTCGTCGCCGATGCCAGGCTCGATCCCGGACGGGAAGCCGCGATCGCCGGGCGCGCGACCGGGCTGATCGAGGCGATCCGCGGCCGCCCGGCCGGGTTGGGCGGCGTCGAGGACGTGCTCCGCGAATATTCGCTCTCGACCCGCGAGGGTCTCGCGCTGATGGTGCTGGCCGAGGCGCTGCTGCGCGTGCCGGATGCCGCGACCGCCGACCGGTTGATCGAGGACAAGCT
>CAZVMY010000415.1:0-2982 GCA_964628955.1 uncultured Methylocystis sp. | reverse complement strand
AAGGGCGACGATTGGCGGACTGCTTTCAGCTCCGGCACCGACAACAGCGCGTCGCGCCCCTTGCGCTTGAGCTTCATCAGTATGCGGTCGCGATGCGCCACCACCTTGTCGAGAAGCACCGGGCGTTCGCCGCGCACCAGCAGAATCGCCTTGGTTCGGTCGAGCTCGCGCACCTGCTCCGGCCGCATCAGGCGGGTCGCAGCTTCCGCCCGCGTCGTCGACCTTGGCGCGAACGGGTTCTGCGAGCGCGCGCCCGAGACCGTCCGCGATAGCGCGGTCCGCGTGCCGAGCGCCTCGGAGATGTAGTCGGCTGTGGCCTGGTCGTTGGTGCCGACGAAGAGCTTCAAATCCGTGTTGGCGAGGATCGTGTCGCGTGTGGCGCGGCCGTAGAGCTCGTCGAGCTGCGAGAGCGCCTGCACGACGATCGCCATGCGCACACCGTAGCCGGCGCTGACCGGCAGCTTTGCGACGATGGCCTCCATCCGCTGCAGCGTCGGGAACTCGTCCAGCATTATGAGGACAGGCAAGGCATCGTCGGTCTCGGGGAGATCGCGCATCAGTTGGTCATGCGCCTGCTGGACGAGCACCCGGATGAGAGGCCGGTAGCTTTCGAGGTCCGCGACGGGCGCGCCGATGTAGATCGCCATCGGCGCCTCGCGCAGTTCCCTCAGGTTGAAATCCGAGCGCGCTGTTGCCGCCACGACCAGCGGGTTGTTCCAGGGCTTCAGCGCATCGATCAGATGGGCGACGACCGAACCGCGGGTCTTTTCCGGCATCGGCACGAACTGGTTGAACTGATCGACGATGAAAGGCGACAGATGCGCGGCTTCCGTCTTCACGATCACCTGCAGCGCCTCAGCGATGTCCTTGCCGGTCGAGAACAGCGCCAGCACTGCGCCGATATGGCGGGTGTCAGCGGCGAGCGGCGTCTCCAGCACGTAGCCGAGCGAGGCCGCGAAGAGGTTGCGGGCGGACGAGGCCCAGAAGGCGCCTTCGCCCCTGGGTTCCGGGATCAGGAACGCGGCGAGATTGGCAAGATCGGTCGCCATCTGCGGGCCGCGGCGCACAAGGTCCAGCGGGTTGTAGGCATGGCTGCGCGTCGAGCCCGGCGCAAACAGGAAGCAGGCGTCGCCGCGCGCGATCCTCGCCGCGGCGGTCGCCTTGAAGTTCTCCTGCTTGGGATCGAGGCAAATCAGTGATCCTTCCCAGGTCAGGAGGTTGGGCTCGACGAAGCCTTGGCCCTTGCCGGAGCGCGTCGGACCCTCGACGAGCACATGGCCTGGCGCATCGTGGCGCAGGAGGAGCCCACCGCGGCGGCCGAGAATCAGGCCTGTCCTGGCGTGGAGGTTCGCCCGGGTGATTTCGCTTGACGCGGCGAAGCGGGCGTCGCCGAAGGTCGAGGGCGGGCGGATGAGCCAGGCGGAGACGGCCAAGCCGCCGAGGATGACGACGGTCACGGCCGCCGCGATCAGCGCATGGCGGGGCACGCGCGCGTCGGACCAGTAGTAGCGCAGATGCGTCAGGCTGGCGGTCGGATCATGCTCGGTGACGGTGCGCAGCAGGCCCATGTCCTTGAAGGCGATGGCGGTGATTGCGGCGTAGAGCAGCGTCCAAAGGATGGCTGCGACGGCAATCACCAGAAGGGCCGTCAGGGCAGGAACAACGAGCCGCCGTGCGCTGAGGCCGGATCTCATGAGGCCGCCGCTCGGAACTTTGAGAACTGGATTTCGGAGACGCCGCGCCAGCCGCCCTCGCGCGTCAGCTGCACGCAGATCGGCAGCACCGTGCGGACATAGGCGATGATCTCCTCGCGCTTGAGGCCGAGATTGGCTTGCAGCACCATCAGCATGAGCTGCTCGTAGGCCATGTCGGGACTGTCGGCATGGACGGTGGTCAGGCTGCCGGGATGCCCGGTGTTGACGGCGCGCAGGAAGGACCAGGCTTCCGCGCCGCGCAACTCGCCCAGGAAGATGCGGTCGGGCCGCATGCGCAGAGAAGCTTCCAGCAGCGACTGGATCGTGGCTGTCGACAGCCCCTGTCCACCCTTGGAGGCGATCAGCGGCACGTAGTTCGGCTGCGGCGGATTGAGCTCGCGCGTGTCTTCGATCGAGATAATGCGGTCTTCGTGCGGCACGAGTTTCAGGAGCGCGTTGAGGAAGGTGGTCTTGCCGCTGGAGGTGCCGCCGGCGATCAGCATCGAGTAGCGCCGCGTCACGGCCTCGCGGAGGAATCCCTGCACGTCGCCCATTTCCAGCAGCGCGTTGAGCTTCTGGTCGGTGTCCGAGAGATGGCCTGTGCGTGAGACACGGACACGGTCGAAGGCGCCGAGCCTGGCGTAGTCGGCGAGATCAAGGTCCTTGACCACCTGCTTGCGGATGGCGATCGCGCCGCCATGCGGCGCGGCAGGCGGCAGCACGGCCTGAAAGCGCTCGCCGGTGGGCAGCGCGGCGGAGAGAAGGGGCGTCTCCTCGTTGACGGACTGGTCGGACCAACCTGCGACGCGTTCGGCAAGGTTGCGGATGGCGTCCAGCCCGAGCCGCTCCACCTGATGGCGCTCCATGGCGAGCGCGCCCAGCACCTCGACGAAGACGTCGCCGGGGCCGTTGACCAGGATCTCGATCACGTCAGGGTTTTCGAACCACGGACGGAGCGGCTTCAGGGCCTGGTCGAGGAAGACGGTTGGCTTCAGGGGTGCGCCCAAGTCTCTGCTCCTTTTGCCTGAGCTCCTGCAACGCCTCTCGGACGGGGTCGGGGTAGAAGGCGGCGAAGTCGAGATCACGCCGTACGAAGACGATGATGCGCGCGCCCTGATCGACGTGGATGGTCGGTGGAATCGAGAGCGAATCCTGCAGCGCGTCGCGCGCGATGCCGGTCAGCGTCTGGCTGACGGTCTCCGCGGCCGAGCGGCGGCGTCCGAGCTCACGATCACGTTCGGCGAGCGCCCGCTGCACCTCTGGCGGCAGATCGTTGCTGGCGGAGAAC
>CAZVMY010000414.1:0-2996 GCA_964628955.1 uncultured Methylocystis sp. | reverse complement strand
AAGCCGCGGCAACAGACCACGCGCCTCCAGAAACAGCGCGAGTTGCCACGCGAGCTGCAGGTCCGCAGCCTCGTTCATGCCTCCGGTCACCCCGCGCTGCAGATCGGCTGGGGCGGCGATCAGGAAGGCAACGCCCCAGCCCGCGCCCAGGGTACCAATATCGCGAGCCCCGGCCCTCGTGCCAGAATAGTGAACACAACCGACATCAACCCGGCGTACAGAAACGCCATCGTGAGGCCGAAGATCGTGTCGTGCGCACGTGCCGAAAGGCGCGGCATCGTCAATTCCTTGCCTTGTTTACGATCTTCAAGAACAAGCGGGGCGCGATGCGGCTCGCCGTACGCAAAACCTTGGCCAGCCCGACCGCGATCTCGTCTTCTCCGCTGTCCAGTCCCGCCATGGCGGCTGCGACGAAGGCGTCGAGTGTCATCGCTTTCGGGGGCCTGCGCGCCTGGTCACGATGAAGTTCAGTTTCCACAACCGGCGGCATGATCTCGATGATCTGCACCGTCGACGTGGCCAACTGCTGCCGGAGAGAGATCGAAAAGCTGTGCACCGCCGCCTTGGTCGCCGAATACACCGGCGCAGCGGCCAAGGGGATGTAGCCCAAGCCAGAGCCGATGTTGATGAGACGCGCCTTGGGCTGACGCTTCAACAGCGGCAGGAAGGCATTGGAGACGTAGATCAGCCCCTTCAGGTTGACGTCGACTTCCCGCCCCAGCGCCGTCGCATCAAGCCCCTGGGGGTCTGTGAAGTCGAACAGGGTCTGGATACCGGCGTTGTTCACCACCGTGTCGAGGGTCGGCCAGCGCACGGCGACCCGCTCGGCCAGCGCCGCCACCTGGGAGCGGTCGGCCACATCGACCACCTCGGCATGCATCCCTATGTGCCGGGCCGCGACCGCCTCGACCCGCTCGCGCGTGCGGCCCGCGACGATGACCGTGGCGCCCCGAGCGTGAAAGGCCGACGCCAGACCTGCTCCGATCCCCGCGCCGCCGCCCGTGATCAGGACCGTACCTGCCGCGCTCATTCCTGACCCTCGGGTGCAATGGCGGCGAACAGGTCCACGCGGTTACCGTCGGGATCGCCCAGCATCGCGTAACGCTGTCCCCAGAATGCGTCCCAAGGTTGCTGACGTCCCTCGTATCCGGCCGCCGTCACGCGGTCGTAGACGGCGTCGACCTCCTGGGGTGTGTCGCAGCGACAGGCGAAGGTGACGCGCTGCCCGACCGGCTGCTGCCAATAGGGATTGACCTCCGTCATCATCGCTTCGGTGACAAAACCCAGCGTCGCCCCGCCGGGGGTCGCGATCTGTACCTGCTCGTCGCCGTCCTCCACGTCGGGGGCGGAGAGACCCAGCGTCCGATAGAAGGCCAGCGCCGCCTTCATGTCGGCCACGACGATGTCGATGGTGTGTGGAACAACGGGCATGACTCCCTCCTTGTCAACATGGCTACGCTACGGTACCGTATCGTATGTCTGAGTCAAGGGTTATGGGACGCCCGCGTAGCGAAAGTGCGCGGGACGCGATTATGGGTGCGGCCTTCGATCTGCTTGTCGAACGCGGCTATGGTCCTTTCGCGATCGAGGCGGTCGCCAAGCGCGCCGGCACGGGCAAGACGACCGTGTATCGGTGGTGGAAGTCGAAGGCCGAGCTCGCCGTAGATGCCTTTTTTCATGCGACCGAGGCGGAGCTTCGCTTCCCCGAAACCGGAACGGCGAAAGGCGATTTCTGCGCCCAGATCACGGAGCTCGCCGAACTACTGCGTGGACCCCGCGGTCGGGCGCTCGCGGCAATGTTGGGCGGGGCGCGGAACGATCCGGACTTGGGCCGCGCGCTTGGCGAGCGGTGGCTCGAACCGCGCCGAAGGTGGGGTTTTGAGCGCATGAACCAAGCAAAGGTCGCCGGTGAGCTGCGGCCCGGGATTGAACCATCTGCGGCGCTGGCAGTCCTCTACGGCCCATTGTATGCGCCATTACTGTTTGGCGGTGAGGTTCCTTCGTCAGAAGGGGTCAAAGCCTACCTCTCGGTCGCTTCGATCGGCATCTTCGTCGAACGGTAAAGTCGGCAGGGGCTGCAACGTCGCAGAGAAGCGTAGAATCGGCGGCGGATGGCGGAGAGGGAGGGATTCGAACCCCCGGTACGGTTGCCCGTACTTCGCATTTCGAGTGCGACGCATTCGACCACTCTGCCACCTCTCCGGGTGTGCCGACGGCGATAGGGTGCCGAGGCGCGGTCACGGGCGGGGATACAATGGTTGGTGCCGCTCCCACAAGAGTTTTTGCCAGGGTCGCGATGTTTCGGCCCTCCCGGACGCGGCCTTTCGCGGTCGCCGGACGGGGCGCTGCCCCAGCTCCGCCCCAGCTCCGCCCCATGTTGCGGCGCAGCAGCCGTCTGCTTGACTTCCGGGCTGCCGGTCGCCACCGTCCGCGCCGCCGTCGGCCGGGTGCCGCGACACCTCTCCACGGGGCTGGATGCGTACTTATCTCGATTTCGAAAAGCCGGTCGCGGAGATCGAAGCCCGCGCCGCCGAACTGGCCAAGGTCGCGGAGGCCAGCGACACCCCGGCCATCGCCGAGGAGATCGCCAGGCTCGACGCGCGCGCGCTGCAGACGCTGAAGGAGCTCTACGGCCAGCTCACGCCGTGGCAGAAGACGCTGGTCGCGCGGCATCCGCAGCGGCCGCATCTGTCGCATTTCGTTGCCGGACTGCTCACCGACTTCACGCCGCTGGCCGGCGACCGGGGCTTTGCCGAGGATGCGGCGGTGGTCGGCGGCTTCGGCCGGTTCCAGGGCCAGTCGATCTGTGTGATCGGTCAGGAGCAGGGTTCGGACACGGAGGGGCGGGTGCGGCATAATTTCGGCCTCGCCCGGCCGGAAGGCTACCGCAAGGCGGTCCGCCTCATGGAGACCGCGGATCGGTTCGGGATCCCGGTCCTCACCCTGATCGACACGAAAGGCGCCTATCCGGGCGTGGATGCCGAGGAGCGCGGTCA
>CAZVMY010000413.1:0-3006 GCA_964628955.1 uncultured Methylocystis sp. | reverse complement strand
TTCGCGAGCGAGCGCGCCGGGAGCCTCGATCTGACCCGCGCGCTGCGCTCGCCCGGTTCCGCGCTGAAGCCGTTCATCTACGCGCTCGCCTTCGAGAACGGCATCGCGCACCCCGAAACGATGCTCGAAGACCGGCCGACGCGGTTCCACGCCTATGCGCCCGAGAACTTCGACCTGACGTTCCAGGGCATGGTGACGGCGCGCAAGGCGCTGCAGCTGTCGCTGAACGTGCCGGCGGTCGATCTGCTCGCGCTCGTCGGGCCACAGCGCTTCCTGGCGCGGCTCAAGGAGGCCGGCGCCGGCATCGCGCTGCCGCGCGACGCGGTTCCGAGCCTCGCGGTGGGGCTGGGAGGGCTCGGCATCACGCTGCACGATCTGGCGAAACTCTATGCGGCGATCGCGCGCGGCGGCGAGGCGCTCGACCTGCGCATTCGTCCGGACATTCTGCGCCCGGATGCGCCGCGGCCGGAGGGGCTCCGGCTGTTCGATCCGGTGACGAGCTGGTACGTCGCCGACATCCTGCTCGGCGCGCCGCCGCCGCAGAACGCGGCCGGGCATCGGCTCGCCTTCAAGACGGGGACCTCCTACGGCTACCGCGACGCATGGGCGGTGGGCTTCGACCGGCGCCATACGGTGGCGGTCTGGGTCGGTCGCGCCGACAACGGCGCGGTGCCGGGGCTGGTCGGGCGGGTCGTCGCGGCGCCGATCCTGTTCGAGGCGTTCGCGCGGATCGGCATCGAACCCGGCGTGGCCCCGCGGCCCGCCGGCACGCTCGTAGCCACGAGCGCTGCCCTGCCGCCGCCGCTCCGGCACTTGCGCCACGACGTTCCAAAGACCCTTTCGGCGCTAACGCAGGCACCGCTGCGCGTTGCGTTCCCACCCGACGGCGCGAGCGTCGACCTCGCCGCTTCGGCCCTCGACGGCGAGCGGCTTCTGATGCTGAAGGCTTCGGGCGGTGCACCGCCGTTCACCTGGTTGGTCGACGGCCAGCCGATCGGCGGCGCAGACGCGCGGCGAAGCGCGCCATGGCGGCCCGCCGGCGCCGGTTTCGCGCGGATCTCGGTCGTGGACGGGCAGGGAAACAGCGACAGCGTGGCGATACGGCTGCGCTGAGGACACAGTCCCGACACAGCCGCAAATTTTTCATTTTTGTGACATGGACCGAACGCGTTCCGCGCTCCATATGCGCTCCCGCGGCAACCGGCCGCAGAGCTCAACTCTTATAGAGGACTCAATGTCGGTCGAATCCAATGCCAACCGTTCCGCGCCTCGGCCCCGGACCCCCGACGTCGCCGAGCCGAAAGGACAGTTCCGCGAGATCGGAATCGCCGCCGTGGCCTCCGCGGTGGAAGCGACGAAGTCGCGAGCCGATCCGCCGCCGCGCCGGCGCGAAGTGCCGGTGTTTCTCAAGGATCTCCACACGGTGGAGTGAGCCGCGCCGCGGGCGCGCGCTGCCGTGCGCCCGCCTGCCGCGAAAACCCTCCGCCGGGAGAAGACCTCCGCAGGAAATGGCGGAGGGACGGCCGGTCAGTTGACGACGACGCGTGTCCCAGGACCGACCCGGTTATAGAGGTCGATCACGTCGATGTTGTTCATCCGGACGCAGCCGAGCGACACGCTGGTGCCGATCGTTTCCGGCTCGTTGGTGCCATGGATGCGGATGTAGGTGTCCCGGCCCTCGTCGTCGTAGAGATAGAGCGCGCGGGCGCCGAGCGGGTTAAGCGGCCCGCCCGGGACGACCGGCGGGAGATCGGGATTGAACCGGCGGGCCTCGGACATGGGAGCCCACGTCGGCCATTCCGCCTTGCGCCGGATGGTCGCCTTGCCGCGCCACAGATATTCCCCGACGCCGACCGCGATCTCGTACCTCAGCGCCGTGCCGCCTTCCTCGACCAGATAGAGGAACCGGGCGTCGGAGTTGATGACGATCGTGCCTGGCGGCTCGGAGGTCGGGTTCTTGATCCGGTAGCGCGCCCGATACGGATCGAACTCGCGCTTGTAGGACGGCGCGAGCGCCAAAAGCTCCAGGTCGCGCGCCGAGAGCTTCGGATCGGGAAACATCTCGTACCTGAAGCCCTCGTACCGGCATCCCGCAAGGACGATGGCGACAGCGCCTGCGGCGACGAGTTTCATCACGTTCATCGAGTCACACCCAGACTGGCAGGTGCCGGACGAAGACGCCCGGCCGTACGGATCCGGACCGCGATCCGGTGCGGACTTGTGGACGGCGGACTTATGGACGGCAGACTTGCGGGACGCAGTTGACCTGCGGGAGGCAAGATCGCCGCCGACACGTCCGGCGCGAGACATAGAGACAACGGCGTGGTTAATGCCGCCTTACCGACGAAGCGAGTGCATTTCGGCAACACACGTCTACTGCAACGCAGCATGAGCGTGTCATTCCCGATTCGCAGTGTCGGTGACACGGTGACGTCAGCCGCGCGTCAGTCCAACATCTTCTGGCCGTGATATCACACGGGTCGCGGGTCAAGAACCCGCGCCCGTCTCACCAAATCGTCACCGGATGGCCCCTTGAGCACGCTCTACGTCACGCACCCCGCCTTTCTAGAGCACAGGACGCCCACCGGTCATCCGGAGCGGCCGGATCGCATACGCGCCGTCTGGCGGACGCTCGAAGCCCCATCTTTCGACGCACTGACACGGGCGGAGGCGCCGCTGGCCGACAGCCAGGTCGCGACGCTGTGTCATCCGGCGAGCTATGTCGAGGCGATGCTCGCCGCGGCACCTGCGAGCGGGCTGGTCGCGCTCGACGCCGACACCACGATGTCGCCGGGCACGATCGAAGCGGCGCTCCGGGCCGTCGGCGCCGCGACCGAGGCGACCGACGCGGTGATGAGCGGGCGGCATGCCAATGCGTTCTGCGCCGTGCGGCCGCCGGGCCATCACGCCGAACGCCGCCACGCGATGGGCTTCTGCTTCTTCAACACGGCCGCCATCGCGGCCCGGTATGCACAGCGCGCGCGGGGCGCCGAGCGCGTCGCCATC
>CAZVMY010000412.1:0-3015 GCA_964628955.1 uncultured Methylocystis sp. | reverse complement strand
CATCCGACGAGCGCCGCGATCTTCCTCGATGCGGCCGGCAAGGGGCTGCCGCTCGGCGGGCGCCTCGTCCAGGCCGATCTCGCAAGGAGCCTCGAGGCGATCGCAGCGGAAGGGCCGAAGGGATTCTACGACGGCAGGGTCGCCGAACGGATGGTCGCCAGCGTCAATGCCATCGGCGGGCAGTGGAGCATCGACGATCTCAGGAGCTATCGCGCGGTGATCCGCGACGTCGTGCGCGGCAGCTATCGCGGTTACGAGATCGCCTCGATGCCGCCGCCCTCGTCCGGCGGCGTGCATCTGGTCCAGATCCTCAACATCCTCGAAGGCTATGACCTGAAGGCGAGCGGCCTGAATTCAGCCGCAACCATCCATCTCCTCGCCGAAGCCTCGAAGCTCGCCTATGCCGATCGCTCCGAATATCTCGGCGATCCCGGATTCGTCACCGTTCCGGTGCGCGGGCTGACGTCCAAGCGCTATGCAGAGACGCTGCGGGCACAGATATCGCCCGACACCGCAAGGCCTGCCAAGGATATCCGCCCCGGCGCGGTTCTGCCCTTCGAGAGCGACCAGACGACGCATTTCTCGGTGCTCGACGGCGAGGGGAATGCGGTATCGACCACCTACACGCTCAATTTCAGCTATGGCGTCGGCCTGACCGCCGAGGGCACCGGAATCCTGCTCAACAACGAGCTCGACGATTTCGCGGCGAAGGCCGGCGTCCCGAACGCGTTCGGTCTCGTCGGCGGCGACGCCAATGCGCCCGGCCCCGGCAAGCGTCCCCTCTCGTCCATGTCGCCGACGATCGTGTTCCGAGACGGCAAGCCGTTTCTCGTCACCGGCAGCCCCGGCGGCAGCCGGATCATCACGACGGTGCTGCAGCTCGTCTCCAACGTCATCGATCACGGCATGAACGTCGCCGAGGCGACCGAGGCGCCGCGCGTGCATCACCAGTGGCTGCCGGACGAGCTTCGCGTCGAGCAGGGGCTCAGTCCGGACACGGTGCGGCTCCTTTCGGCCATGGGCCACAAGGTTCAGGCGCGCCAGGCCATGGGCTCGACGCAGTCGATCATGGTGACGCTGAACGGGCTGCACGGTGCCGCCGACCAGCGACAGGCCGGGACCCTGGCGGCCGGTCACTGAGACGCGCGGTCTCGCAGGAGAGGCGGCGGGATCACGGACGGCGATCCGCGGAATTGGGGATCGACCGGGACGGGGAGGGCGGGCATCGACCGGCCCTCGTCGTCGCAAACGCGGTGCTGGAACACCATCCGGGCTCGAACGTGCGGGTCCCCAACGGCTTCTTCCAGCCCGGCGACGATGGTGCAGCAGCAGTCGGCCGCCGCGAGGAGCAGCCGCCAATGCCCGGCCGGTTTCTCCCCGAGGATTGCGGTGACGGCGGCTATGGTCGCTGCCGGGTCACGCCGGTCGTCGGCCAGCGAAGGATCGAGGCCGATCGCCCGGGTGAAGGCGTTCCAGAACTTCTGCTCGATCGCCGCGACTGCCACCAGCCGGCCGTCGGCGGTCGGATAGAGCCGGTAGCGCGGCGTCCCGCCGCTGAGCAGCCGGTCGCCATTGCCGGGCCAGAGCCCGGCCGAGAAGCCTTCGGCCAGCGCCCAGAAGGCGAACGGGAACAGCCCCTCGGTCATGGCGACGTCGAGGTGGCAGCCGACTCCGGTGAGGTCGCGGCGGCGAAGCGCGAGCAGGATGTTCATCACCGCCGGATAGGCGCCGCCGGCGATGTCCGCGATCAGCGCCGGCGGAACAGTCGGCTGGTCCGCCGGCCCTGCACCCAGCGCCAGCAGGCCAGCATCCCCCATGTAGTTGAGGTCGTGGCCGGCTTCGTCGCGTTTCGGCCCGGTCTGGCCGTAGCCGGTGATCGAACAATAGACCAGGCGCGGATTGAGCACGCCGACGTGCTCCCAGCCCAGCCCCAGCCGAGCCATCACGCCCGGACGGAACTGCTCGACCAGAACGTCCGCCTCGCGCAGCAACGGTTCGAGCCGGATGCGGTCATCGGCGTTCTTGAGGTCGAGCCCCAGGCAGCGCTTGCCACGGTTGAGCAGCGCGAAGCTCGCCCCGTCGCGGCCCCAGCGCGGCTCGTAGTGGCGCATGTCGTCGCCCGTGCCGGGGCGTTCGATCTTGGTCACCTCCGCTCCCGCCTCCGCCAGGATGAGCGTCGCCATCGGGCCGGGCAGGAGGGTGGTGAAATCGAGAACCTTCAGCCCCGCGAGCGGTCGCATCGGTTCACCGTGTGTCGGTGCGGCGGACGATGGCGTCAGGCCGCTTCGACACGTCCGGCAGCAGCGCGATGCCCAGCCCCGGCCGGGCCAGGTCGACGGTGACCTCGCCCTGGCGGACCACGGGCAGTGCGTCGACGAGTTCGGTGTACCAGCCGGTGTAGAACGCGCGCACGCTCTCCTGGATCAGCGTGTTGCGCGCGTGGAGCGACAGGTGACACGACGCCATGTAGACCACCGGCCCGGTGCAGTCGTGCGGTGCGATCGGCACGTGATGCGCCTCCGCCAGCGCCGCGATCTTGCGCGCCTCGCTGAGCCCGCCGCACCATGAGAGGTCCAGCATGGCCACCCCGGCCGCACCGGTCTCGAGATATTCGCGGAACGAATGCGTGTAGGCCAGCGTCTCGGAGGCGCAGACCCACGCTTTCGAATGCGCAGCATAGCCGGCGAGATCGCCGATATTGTCGAGGCGGAACGGATCCTCGTGCCAGTAGGTGTCGAATTCGGCGAGCCGTTCGGCCAGCTTCTTCGCCATCGGCAGGCTCCACAGCGAGTGGAATTCGACCATGATGTCCATCCGGTCGCCGACAGCCTTGCGGATTTTCGCGAACGGTTCCAGCGCGGTGCGCAATTCCGCGGGCGAGATGTCGTAGCCGGCGCTCCGCTCGGCCGCGATCGAAATGCATCTGGAGGAGCAGGAGCGGGTGCTCGATACCCTCGGTACCGTCACCAGCGGGACGCTGCTCGACGTCGGCCTGGCGGTCGCTCGGGCCATGGA
>CAZVMY010000411.1:0-3017 GCA_964628955.1 uncultured Methylocystis sp. | reverse complement strand
GTGCGCGCGATGGTCAGCATCTGCTGCTCGCCCCCGGACATACGGCCGGCAGGCCGGTCGCGCATCCCGCCGAGATTGGGGAAGAGGTCGAACAGCCGTTCGACCGTCCAGGACGGTGCGCCCGGTCGAGGCGGGCGCCGGCCGACCTCCAGGTTTTCCGTGACCGAGAGTTGCGAGAAGATCCTCCGGTCCTCCGGCACGTAGCCGAGGCCGAAGCGGGCGATCTCGAACGGCTCCCGGCCGAGTATGTTCGTGCCGTCGAGCAGGATGCGGCCACCACGCGACGGCACGAGCCCCATGATCGCCTTCATGGTGGTGGACTTGCCGGCGCCGTTGCGCCCGATCAGCGCGAGCACCTCGCCGCGCGCGACGGCGAACGACACGCCATGGAGGATGTGCGCCCGGCCATAAAACGTGTCGACGGCGGCGAGTTCGAGCATCAATGCGCCCCGAAGACGGCGCCGCTGCCCAGATAGACCTCCTGCACGGCAGGATCGGCCCGGACTTCCGCGGCGGTTCCCGACGCGATGAGCCGGCCGCGGTTGAGAACGATGATGCGGTCGGCATGGCCGAACACCACGTCCATGTCGTGTTCGGTGAAGAGCACCGCGATGTCGCGGGCGCGGGCGATGACGGCCGTGAGCTCCATCAGGGCGATCCGCTCGGCCGGTGCCATCCCGGCCGTCGGCTCGTCCATGAGCAGCAGCTTCGGCCCGGCAGCGAGCGCCATGGCGAGTTCCACCCGCTTCAGGTCGCCATAGGCGAGAACGCCGCAGGCACGCGCCTCCTGATCCACCATCCCGACCTGATCGAGCAGCGCCAGCGCCTCGCTGCGGTGTCGCGCGGCGGCGCGGCCGACGAACCGCCACTCGTCGGCCGATCGCGCCATCAGCGCCATCTGCACGTTCTCCGCCACCGTCATCGAGGCATAGGTCGCGGTGATCTGGAACGTGCGTCCCACGCCGAGCTTGGCGATGCGGCGCGGCGCCAGCCCCGTGATCGCACGGCCATCGAGCGAGACGGTACCGGCATCGGGCCTCAGCTGGCCGTTGACCATGTTGAAGCAGGTGGTCTTGCCGGCGCCGTTCGGCCCGATGAGCGCAAGCAGTTCGCCCCGTCTCACGCCGAACTCGACCCCGTCGACCGCCGTCACGCCACCGAACCGTTTGGTCAGTCCGCGCACGTCGAGCAGCGGACCCTTCATGGCCGCGCGACCGCCAGATCGGGACGCGCCGTGCCGCGGCCGGGCAGGCGGCCCGCCACCTCGGCCACGGTGCCGACGAGGCCCTTCGGGAAGGCGATCACCAGGATCACGACCGCGAGACCGAGAATGAACCGCCAGTAGGTCGTCGCGCGTTGCAGCTGCTCCTCGAGCCCGACGAAGGCGAACGCGCCCACGATCGGTCCCGAAAGCGTCTGCACGCCGCCCAGCAACACCATCAGCAGCGCATCGACGGATTTCGGGATCGCCATGTAGGTCGGGAAGACGGAGCCCTTCGCGTAGGCGAACAGTCCGCCCGCGATCCCGGCGGCGACGGCCGCGATGGTGAAGGCCACCCACTGGATGCGCTGGACGTCGAGGCCCGACGCCTCGGCCCGCAGCACCGAATCCCGTGTGGCGCGCAGCGCGTAGCCGAAGGGCGAGAAGATCAGCAGACGCAGCGCCAGCAGCGCCGCGACGCCGATCGACAGGGCGAGATAGAAGAATGCGGTTTTGGAGGTGGCCCAGGCCGCTGGCCAGACGCCGAGGATGCCGTTGTCGCCCCCGGTGATCTCGACCCACTGGAACGCCGTCGCCCAGGCGATCTGCGCGAACGCGAGGGTCAGCATCGCCAGATAGACACCCGAGAGCCGCACGCAGAACCAGCCGAACACCAGCCCGGCGAGCCCGGCGAGCAACGGCGCCAGAACGAGGCCCGCGACCATCGTCACCCCGAAATACTTCACGCCAAGCGCCGCGCCGTACGCACCGAGCCCGAAATAGGCGGCATGACCGAAGGAATGCATGCCGCCGGGGCCCATGATGAAATGCAGCGAGGCCGCGAACAGGGCGAGGATCACGAGTTCCGTGACGAGAGACACGCCGTAATCGGCCAGCAGGACCGGCGTCAGCGCGAATACCGCGAGGATCGCCGCGCCGGCCATCAGCGCCCGTCGGCCGTCCGGGACGAGCAGCGGTTCGATCGCTGCCGCCCGCGGCGCGAGGCCGGCCGGCCGCCGGCCCATCAGGCCATAGGGCCGCGCCACGAGGACCACCGCCATGACGAGGAAGGCGAGTACCAGCGTCGCCTTGGGGAAGATCACGATGCCGAACGCGTGGATGATCCCGATCAGCACGGCTGCGAGATACGCGCCGGTGATGCTGCCGAGCCCGCCCACGACGACGACGACGAAAGCCTCGGAGATGATCGCGAGATCCATGTGCAGGTTCACGGCCTCGCGGGGCAGCTGCAGCGCGCCTCCGAGTCCGGCGAGGCACGAGCCGAACACGAACACCGAGGTGAACAGGCGGCGCTGATCGACGCCCAGCGCCCCGACCATCTCGCGATCCTCGGTCGCCGCGCGCACGAGGGTGCCCCAGCGCGTTCGGTTGAAGACGAGCCAGAGCGCCGCCAGAACCAGCGGACCGACGGCGATGAGGAAGAGTTCGTAGGTGGGGAACCGCGCGCCCATGATGGTGACGAAGCTGCGAAACCCCGGCGCCCGCGGGCCGAGCTTGTCCTCCGCGCCCCAGACCGCGAGCGCGATGTCCTGGACCATCAGCACGATGCCGAAGGTCGCGAGCAGCTGGAACAGTTCGGGAGCCCTGTAGATGCGCCTGAGGACGGTCGCCTCGACCAGTCCACCGACCAGGCCGACGGCGAGCGCCGCGAGGATCACGGCACCCCAGAAGCCCATGGCCGTCTGCGGCCCGAGCATCGTCGCGAGCGTCCAGGCGAGGTAGGCGCCCAGCATGTAGAACGAACCGTGCGCGAAGTTCACGACCCGCGTGACGCCGAAGATGAGCGACAGCCCTG
>CAZVMY010000410.1:0-3020 GCA_964628955.1 uncultured Methylocystis sp. | reverse complement strand
GTGGATGTTGCGCCGCGAGCCCGCCTTGGTGTTGCGGCGTAGCCAGTGGCGCAGCTTCTGCCACAGCTTCATCAGCGCGACGCCGGGCAGCAGCGTCTTCACCGCGGCGTGGTTGACGCAGAAGAGTTCGAGGAACGCAGTCACGTCGGGACTGTCCCATTCGCCGCGCAGATAGGCTTCCGCGAGGCCGATGTCGCCGCCGGTTATCAGACGGCGCGCGAAACCGAGGTCGCGCACCTCAATGACGGCCTCGGGACCATTCGCGTCACCCTCGAACCGGAACCGTCGTCCGTCGGGCAGGCCGACCTCCAGGCTGCCGTGGGCTATGGCCACCGCATAGCCGAAGGCGCGGCGCAGAATGAACGGCAGCCCGTCCGAAGCCGCTTCGAGACTGGCCGCCGTCACCACCGTCGGCGCGGCGGGACCAGCCGCGACGGCGGATCTCTGCAAGCCTGGATTACGCATCGTGCCTCTTGCCCCTGACATTACGTCTTGGCCATCAGATGAACCGGCCCTGGGCGCTGGCACGCGGCGGCGCGGCGGGCCGGCGATGGAACCGGAAGCCCTTGAACCAGAGTTTCGTCGCCTCGAGATGGATGGCGGCGATCACCTTGACGGCCTGGAACGGGAAGGCGAGCCCGCGCCTGAGCACGCCGGCACTCGTCAGGGACTCACGCCGCCCGGAGAAGGTGGCGGCGAGAACGGGACCCTCTCCCTGCATCACGAGCATGCGCAGGGCCACGTCCTCGCCCGGCGGCCGGATACGAAAGCGGTAGGTGAGTTCGGGCCCGAGGAACGGCGAGACGTAGAACAGCTTGTCGCGTTCCTGCCGGATGCCGGCCTCGGAAAGTTCGTCCTCGCCGACCGGCGCGACGTAGCTATGGACGTCGCCGAAGGTGTTGCGGACTTCATAGACGAGCGCGCTGGGCCGCCCGGCGTCGTCGTAGCAGAAGAAGACGGAAATCGGATTGAAGACGTATCCGAACAGCCGGGGATAGCACAGCAGCAGGATGCGGTGCGGCCGCGCGGAATGACCGGCGGCGGTCAGGACACGCTCCACATGCGCCCGCAGGCCGCCGTCCGCGACGGTCCCGTCGCCGTGGTCCTTCGGAAAGAACGACGCCACGTTCAGACGACCGACGGAAAACAGGACGGAGCGCCGTCCGGCCTCGGCCAGGCGGTCGATGTCAAGCAGCAGCGAGAACACGCGATAGCTGAAACGATGTGGTTTCGAGCCGATACGCGCATGCATCACCGTCCCGGCATAGAGCTGGACCGGATCGACGGGTGGCGGGAACGAAACGTCAGGCGAGGTCGGTTCGGTACTCATTCAGCGGCCTCCCGATGGGGTTGATCGTCAGAGCGCCATGGCGCCCGTGCACCGAGCGCCTCGGCCGCGGCAAGGCCGGAAACGAGGCCGTCTTCGTGAAAGCCATAGCCGGTCCAGGCGCCGCAGAAGGAGATGCGATCGCGGCCCTGGATTTCGTGAAGCCGCGCCTGCGCATGGAAAGCGGCGTGATCGTACTGCGGATGAGCGTAGCTGAAACGGCCGAAGGTGAGGGAAGGCGCCGGCGGTCGCGGCGGGTTCAGCGTCACGAACAGGGGACGGTGCGGATCGATGCCCTGGAGCAGGTTCATCGAGTAACTCACGCAGAGGCTGTTGCTGGTTGTCGTGCTGTCGTGCAGCACGTTCCACGAGGCCCAGGCGCGACGGCGCTTCGGCATCAGCGACACGTCCCGGTGGAGATAGACGTCGTTCTCGCGGTAACGGACCGCCGAGAGGATGTCGCGCTCCGTCATCGTCGCTTCCGGGAGCAGCGCGAGCGCCTGATCGGAATGCGTGGCGACGATCACGTGATCGAAGCGCTCGTGGCCGCCGCGGGCGTCGTAGACCAGAACGCTGCCGGTATCTCGGATCACTGCCGTCACGGCGGTGTTCAGCCTGATCCGGTCCGCGAACGGCGCTTGCAATCGCCGGACGTAGGTCCGGCTGCCGCCAGTGACGGTACGCCAGAACGGCCGGTCGGTCTGGAGCAGGCGATGGTTCGCGAAGAAGGCGATGAAGTTTCGCGCGGGAAACGCGAGCATCTCGGACACCGGCGTCGACCAGATCGCGCCGCCCATCGGCAGCACGTAGCGGTCGCGCAGACGGGAGGAAAAGCCGTGCCGCGCGAGATAGGCTTCGAGCGTGCCGTCTCCGGTCGTGCCCGCCGCGAGATCCCGTCGGGCCTGGCGCTGGAAGCGCAGAATCTCCGCGAGCATACCGATGAATCGGGGGCTGAGCAGATTGCTCCGCTGCGCGAACAGGCCGTCCAGAACGCGGTTCTGGCGACCCGCCCACTCGAACCGGCCGTCGTCGAGCGAGAGCGCGAAACTCATGTCCGACTCCTGCGTCGTCACGCCGAGATGCCGGAACAGCGCCGTGAGGTTGGGATAGTTCGTCTCGTTGTAGACGATGAAGCCAGTATCGACCGCGATCGAGGTCCCGTCGTAGTCGACATCGACCGTGGCGCTGTGACCGCCCGGCCTTCCGTCGCGCTCATAGACGGTCAACGCCCCGACATGGGGCGCATGCGCCAGCGCGTAGGCTGCCGCATTCCCGGCTATGCCGGTTCCTATGACCGCGACCCGCATTCCCATCTTTTCCGCGTTCAGGTCGGCCTGCCTTCCGAGATCGTCTTGAATGCCGCGAGCGCGCGGGCACGCGCTCCGTCATGTTCGACGATCGGACGCGGATAGGTCTGCCCGTAGCTTATACCCGCCGCTGCCATGATCGGATGCGGCGCAGCCCAAGGTCGATGCACGAACTTGTCCGGAAGGGCAGCAATTTCGGGGACATAACGCCGCACGTAGTTGCCGGCCGGGTCGTAGGTCTCTCCCTGGATGGTGGGGTTGAAGATGCGGAAATAGGGCGCGGCGTCGGCGCCCGACCCGGCGATCCATTGCCAGCTCGCGGCGTTGTTGGCCGGATCGGCATCGACGAGCGTGTCCCAGAACCACCGCTCCCCGTGGCTCCAGTG
>CAZVMY010000409.1:0-3032 GCA_964628955.1 uncultured Methylocystis sp. | reverse complement strand
CCACGACGACGAGTTCCAACTGCTTCGAGGCGTCCTTCACCTCGATCACGTCACCGGGTTTCACCTGATAGCTCGGCACGTTCACACGCCGGCCGTTCACCTTGACGTGGCCGTGGTTGACGAACTGGCGGGCAGCGAAGACCGTCGGCACGAACTTGGCGCGATAGCAGACGGCGTCGAGCCGGGATTCCAGCAGGCCGATCAGGTTCTCGCCGGCATCGCCGCGCATGCGCAGCGCATGCTGGTAATAGCCGCGGAACTGCTTCTCCGAGATCGAGCCATAATAGCCCTTGAGCTTCTGCTTGGCGCGCAGCTGGGTGCCGAAGTCCGACATCTTGCCCTTGCGGCGCTGGCCGTGCTGGCCGGGACCGTATTCACGCTTGTTCACGGGGCTCTTCGGGCGGCCCCAGATGTTCTGGCCCATGCGGCGATCGATCTTGTATTTCGCCTCGGCGCGCTTGGTCATCGCTGTTCCTCGTTGCGATTGCGGTTGGTGAGGAACGCGCCCTCCTCTTCCCGCCGGGCCGCGACGGGCGCGGAGACCGGGAGACGACAGGCAACGATGCGAACCGCTGCCACGGGTGCGTCAAACGCGAACGCGGGCCGACGGCCCGCGCTCACACCGCGGGCTCTAGTCGACCGATCCCCAAATGTCAACGACGACGGCCTGCCTGTGCGGCGGCGCACGGCCGTCCGGATCAGTCTTTGCGATATCCGGCGGCGAGGAAGGAGCTGCCGTCATGTCGATCGCCACCCGGGTTTCGAGAGCACCGCGACTGGTCGCGCTGATCGCGCTGGTCCTCGTCTTCGAAGCGCTGGTCAGCGTCGGCCGCGCGCCCCGCCTGCCGGAAATCCAGGGCAAGGGCACGCTCGAGACCGTGCTGCGTCAGGACCTGCCGCGCAGCGCCGTCTGAGCAATCCACCGGGCCTCAGGGCGCGCTGCTGCCCGTGACCGACAGCGCGGCGAACTGATCCGCCGCCGCAACGCCCGCGATGGCGGCGCCGCCCGCGGTCATCGAGGCCGATCCGGCCGTCGCCTCGCCTGCCAGCCAGACCCGGTCGCCGATCGGTCTCGCCAGCGCCTCCCGGGCCGCCACGCGCCGCGGCAGCACCACGGCGTAGGAGCCCAGCGCGAAACGATCCTCGCTCCAGCCGGCAAGGCGGCCGGCCACGAAGTGCCGTCGCGCATCGGCGCCGATGATCCGCACGAACCGGTCGAGGATGCGCGCCACCGCTTCCGCCTCCCCGGCCTTCGCGAGCCCGCGCGCGAAATCGCCACCGAAGTTCGCCACGACCAGATCGCGCTCGAACGGCCAGGCCTCGAAACTCACGCTGTCGCCGCTCGTGGAGGTATCGCTAAGGAAGAGATGCGGCGTCAGGCCGAACCGCGCGCCGTCGAACCTGAGCGCCACCTTGCTGAGCGCCCCCATCCGCAGCCCGCCGAGCGCATCTCGCGTGCCGGCCGGCAGCGCCGGCACGAACCGGATGGCTTCCGCCTGGAGCAGCCCGACCGAGACGGTGACGATCGCCGCGCGCGCCCGGATCCTGCCCGCCGCCGTCGTCACCGCGACGCCCGGCCCGCTCCAGTCGATCTGCGTCACGGCGGTGCCGAGCGTCACCGGCAGCCCGGCGCCGTGCTTTGCCACGAGCGTGCCGTAACCCGCGGGCACGAGAAGGTCGGTGCCGTCGTTCAGCCGCTCGAAATCCGCGACCGAGACGTGCCGCGCATCCTCGCCGGCCGCGAGCAGCGATCTGGCGCGGGCGATCTGGCGCACGTCTTCCGCTTCCTGGCTGACCAGCCTCTCGAACGAGACGTCACCGTCCTCGGAGATCTCGTCCGTCAGTTCGGTGAGGCGCGCCATCGCGCCGGCCCGGCGCTGGAGATCGGGCTCGGCCAGCGGCTGTCCGTCGCGAAACAGCCTCGATCCGCGCCAGAGCCGATAGCCGCCGACAGTTTCGAGATCGAGCGACGCCGCGATCGCCGTCCACGGGTTGCGCTCGGCAAAATGGACGTAAGCCGCGCCGGCATCGAACGGCTGACCCAGCGTATCGTCCGTGAAAACCCGGCCGCCGAGCCGCCGCTGCGCCTCCAGCACGATGCAGGACTTGCCGAGAGCCCGCAGGCGATGGGCCGCCGCGATGCCCGCGGCTCCCGCTCCGACGACGACGACGTCCGTGTCGACGGCGCGGGTCTGACCCGACAGCAGCATCGCGGCTCCCCCTGCCAGAACGGCTCGACGTTTCATGATCGATCCTCGCGCGCCGGTCGACGGTCACACCGCAGACCCGATGCCGCGCCGTTGCAGCGCGATTGCGGCGGATCGACGGCTGGCTGGATCATTCCGGCTCGGCCTCCCGGGCAGAAACTCGCCCGCGGCCGCGCACGAGTGCCGCGACCATGCCGCGCAAGGTCCTGACGTCCTGCTCGGTCAGATCGGCCCGTCGCAGGATGTTGTTCAGGTTGCGCGCCATGATCGGCCGCTTGATCGACGGCACGAAATAGCCCGCGGTCGCGAGTTCGTCCTCCAGATAGGCGAAGAACGCCAGCAGGGCCTCGCGGCTGGCCGGCGGTGTCTCGTGATTGATCGCGAACGGCGCCGCGCCGCCCAGCGCCGTCTTGCGCCATTCGTAGGCCATCAGCGAAACCGCCTGGGCGAGGTTGAGCGAGGAATGCGCGGGGTCGACGGGAAACGATACGATGGCGTCGGCCAGCGCCACCTCCTCGTTGGCGAGCCCGGTCCGCTCCGGACCGAACAGGACGCCGACCGCCTGACCGGCCGCGGCCCGGCCTGCCCAGTCCGCCATGGCGTCGACCGGCGAGAGCACCGGCTTCGCCTGACCGCGCTGCCGCGCGGTGGTCGCGGCTACCCTGTTGAGATCGGCGACGGCCCCGGCGACCGTCTCGAACACGCTCGCGCGCTCGACGAGAGCGCTGGCGCCGACCGCGGCATCCACCGCCTTCGCGTTCGGCCAGCCGTCACGCGGGGCGACGATACGCAGGTCCTGCAGGCCGAAGTTCGCCATGGCACGCG
>CAZVMY010000408.1:0-3034 GCA_964628955.1 uncultured Methylocystis sp. | reverse complement strand
ATTGCCGATGGCGAAGAGATAGCCGACCGGGATGTGAAACCAGATCCAGTTGTCGCGCCCTCCGGCCTCGAGGACGAGGACACGCGTCGCGGGGTCGGCGGACAACCGGTTCGCCACCACGCAGCCCGCAGAGCCCGCGCCCACCACGACGTAGTCGTACTCGCCTTCGGCCTCGATCATCCCTGTCATGGCGTCCCGGCATCCCCCTCTGCCAATCCGGCCGCGCCTTTTGCCGGCGCTTGCGGGCTTAGTGTCGCAATCTCCGCCGACCGGCAATCGACATCGGCGCCAGCCGCCGGTCGGCCACCGGCTCCGTCCAGCCCCTGACCCGGCAGCAGGCCGTCACTCACCTTGACTCGGCGCGATGCTCCTCGCACCGTTCATGTATGAACCTTTTCGTCCGGCACCTCCTCGGCACTCTGGGCTCCGCGCGCCGCGCGCCGGTCGGGCCGCTCGATCCGACGATCATCACCCGCAGGGTCTGGCCGGGAGACCTCGACCTGAGCCTGCACATGAACAACGCCCGCTATCTGCGGGCGGCCGATCTCGGCAGGATCGACCTGATCATGCGGAGCGGTTTCTCGACCTCGATGCGTCGAAACGGCTGGCTGCCGGCCCTTGGCGGGCTGCAGGTCGTGTTCAGGCGCGAGATGCGGCTGTTCCAGCGCTATCGCGTCGAGACCAGGGTCGCCGGCTGGGATGAACGGGCCCTGTTCATGGAGCACCGATTCGTTGCGGAAGGCGGCCGGCGCGCCGGAGAAACCGTGGCCCTCGTCCTCGCGCAGGCGGGCATGATCGACGTCCGGGCCCGGGGTCGCGTTGATATGGGCGAGCTCCTCGCCGCCGCCGGTGTCACGACGCCTTCGCCGCCTCTGGCGCCCCATGTCGCCGCTTTCCGCGACGGCCAGAGCCTCGCGCGCGCCGCGGCTGGAACGACTGCGGTTTGATTCTGAACCGATGCGTGCCCGTGGTCCCTCGATGGCCGGGCGAACACGGAAATGCTATTTGCGAGAGTGGAATCCGGCCTGCCTTGATCGTGGTCGGACCCCGTGGCCAGGCGGCGCGGACTCGCCAAACAACGAGGGACTGATCGTGTCAGCTAGTGACGGGGGGACTCCGGCCCCCGCCGATGCGGCCAGGCGGTCGCGCGACCTTCGGCTCGACCTGTTCCGCGGCCTGGCGATGCTCATCATCTTCGTCGCGCACGTGCCGGACAACGGCTGGAACTCCTACATCCCCGCACGATTCGGGTTCAGCAACGCGACCGAGATCTTCGTGTTCTGCTCGGGGTTCGCCAGCGCGCTCGCGTTCGGCAGCGTGTTCGTGAAGCGCGGCCTGCTGCTCGGGACGGCGCGCATCCTGTTTCGCTGCTGGCAGGTCTACTGGGCGCATGTCTGCCTCTTCGTGGCGCTGTTCGGCCTCTATGCGGGCGCGGATGCCGTCGTCGGCAGAAAGGCCTATGTGGAGTACGGCGGGTTCGAGCAGCTGATCCGCGAACCGGCCCGAGCGATCCTCGGGCTGGTCACGCTGCGCTGGCAGACGGATTACCTCGATATCCTGCCGATGTACCTCGTGATCCTCGCGATGGTGCCGGTGGTGATGGCGCTGAAGCGGGCGGGCCTTCTCGCGCCATTCGCAGCCGTCATCCTGCTTTACGTCGCGGTCTGGGTCTTCGACCTCCATCTGGTGGCCGATCCGTGGACCGGGCGCGAATGGTTCCTCAACCCGTTCGCCTGGCAGCTCATCTTCTTCCTCGGCTTCTCCTTCGCGGCGCGCTGGCTGCCTGCGCCACCGCTGCGGCATCCGCCGCTCGTCGTGGCCAGCACGCTCTTCGTGCTGCTCGCCGTGCCGCTGAGCTTCTGGGCGATCACGGACCGGGTTCCTGCGCTGCAGACGCTGCACGGGCTGCTGCTGTTCGGCAACGAGCGCGCCAATCTGCATCCGCTCAGGATCGTGCACTTCCTCGCCCTTGCCTATCTGGCGCTGTCGCTGATCGAGCCCCATCGCGAGCGGCTGGCGTCAGGTCTCGTCAGCGCCATCGTCAAGGTGGGCCAGCAGTCGCTCGCCGCGTTCCTGACGAGCCTCTTCCTCGCGCGTGCGGCCGGGCTCGTTCTCGACGTGACGGGCCGCGATCTCCTCGCCACGGCGGCCGTGAACGTCGCGGGCCTGTCGGCCCTCGTCGCGATCAGCTACGCGGTCGGCTGGTTCAAGTCGTCGCCATGGGCGGGGTCCGCCGCCCGGCCGGCGGCCGGAGCGCCTGCGGATGCCCCGGCCGGCACGCGGAACGCGAGGTCGCTGGTCAGCGCGGAGTGATCGATTCACGAGACTGTGACAGCAAGTGAAGCGCGCCGTCATCGTCAGTTCGCCATGATCGTCGCATGGAGTGTCGTCGGGTTCGACGGGCCGCGGCTGAACGAGGGACTATGACGGAATCGGCTAGGTCGAACAGCGCGGGCACGCCAGAGGTGTCAGTGGCGCTCCTCTGGGACGAGACCGTCGAGCAGTTTCTGGCCCACGGCCGCGAGACGCCCTCGGCTCTGGCCAAGGTCATGGCAGCGGACCCCGACTTCGCCGTCGCGCATTTCGCCAAGGGCTTCTTTCTGCTGCTGCTGGGTCGCGCCGAACTGGTCGCCACGGCGCAGGACAGCCTGGAAGCCGGTCGCGCTGCGCTGCGGCGGCGGCCAGCGGGCTCCCGCGAGCGGCTTTACGGCGACGGTCTCGCCGCCTGGCTCGCCGGCCGGCCGCGCGGCGCCATCCGGGCGCTCGAAACCATCATCGACGACCATCCGCGCGACGCCTTCGCGATCAAGCTGTCGCATGCGATCCGCTTCCTGCTGGGCGACGCGGACGGGATGCGGCGCTCGATCGCCCGCGTGGTGTCGGTCTTCACCGACAGGGTGCCGTTCGCCGGCTACATCCGCGGCTGCTACGCCTTCGCGCTGGAGGAGACCGGCGATTACGCCGGCGCCGAATCGATCGGCCGCCGTGCCGTCGAACTCGCGCCGCGCGATGCCTGGGGCCGGCACGCCATCGC
>CAZVMY010000407.1:0-3058 GCA_964628955.1 uncultured Methylocystis sp. | reverse complement strand
CCAGATTTCCGGGCCGGTCGTCAGCCGGTGGCCCTCGCGGTTGGCCGTATTGTCGAACTGGTTGGCCCAGATCGCGCCGTTCGGCTCTGTCTTCGCCAGCCGCTCGGCCATGCGGCCGGAGACCTTCACGTAGTTGTTCGGGTTGGCGTAGGGCACCGCCGGCACCTCGACCAGTTCGGCGCCGATCTGGCGCAGCATGTCCTTTTTCTCGCGGCTCTGGGTCTCCGGGATCACGATGATCGTCCGGTAGCCGAGCGCATTGCCGACGAGGGCGAGGCCGATGCCGGTATTGCCGGCCGTACCTTCGACGATCACGCCGCCGGGCTTCAGCGTGCCACGCCGCTCGGCGTCGCGAATGATGGCGAGCGCGGCGCGGTCCTTGACCGAGCCGCCGGGGTTCATGAACTCAGCCTTGCCGAGGATGCGGCAGCCGGTCAGCGCGGAGGCCGCCTCGAGGTGGATCAGCGGCGTGTTGCCGATGGCGTCGATCATGCCGGCAACCGGGGCGGGCGCCGCGATCGGTGGAAGGGACAGCCGGGGCTCCTCAGGCACGGAGCGGGCCGAAACGGCAGCGGACATCGGACGGACCTTCTCGCAGCGCGCCGGCACGAAGCGCCGGTGAAAACAGGATAGCGCGGCCGGAGCCGCGAGGTCAGGGGGGGTAGCCGAGGGCGACGCGCCGGGGTGGAAGGGTCTCGTGCGTGACGTCGTTACTGGCGTCGGCGAGCGCCAGCGCGCGGCCGACCAGCACCAGCGCCGGGCCTTTGCCGGTATCTTCGGCGAGCGCGGCCGGCAGCGCGGCGATCGTCGAGACGATCCGCCGCTCGGCCGGCCGGGGGGCGGCGGTCCCCGCGCCGGCCGGCGTATCGGGCGCGAGCCCGGCCGCGATGGCGGCCTCGGCGAAGGCGGCGAGCGTCCCCTTCGGCATGTAGATCGCGGTGGTGGCGGCCGGATCGGCCAGCGCCTGCCAGTCGAGATCGGCTGGCAGGGCGCCGTCGCGCGCATGGCCGGTGACGAACTGCAGCCGCCGCGCATGGTCGCGATGCGTCAGCGAGACGCCGAGCGAGGCAGCCGCGCCCTGCGCCGCGCTGATGCCGGGCACGATCGTGACCGGGATGTTCGCCTGCCGGCAGGCGTCGATCTCCTCGCCCGCCCGGCCGAAGATGCTGGGATCGCCGCTCTTGAGCCGCACGACGTGCCGGCCCTGCCGGGCGAGCGAGACCATCGTCTCGTTGATGTCGTCCTGCCGGCAGGACGGCCGGTGGCCGGTCTTGCCGACCAGCATGCGCTTCGCCTCGCGGCGCGCGAGCTCCAGCACTTCGGCCGAGACGAGGTCGTCGTAGAGGATGACGTCGGCCGATTGCAGCGCGCGTACGGCCTTCAGCGTCAGGAGTTCGGGGTCGCCGGGACCGGCGCCGACCAGCGTCACGCGACCGGCGCGCGGCGCCAGGGCATCATCGGAGAGCCCCGCCATCAGCGCCCCGTGATCGGTTTCGTCAGGCGGGCGATCGGCCGCGCCGAGCGCCCGCTCGGTGAAGCGCTCCCAGAAGCCGCGCCGCGCTGCGAAGCCGAGATTGCGCTCCTGCACCGCCGGCCGCCAGTCCTTTGCCGCCTGCGCCCAGGCCTTGAAGCCCCGCGGCAGCAGTCCCTCGATCTTGGCGCGGATCGCCTGGCCGAAGACCGGCGCGGCGCCATCGGTCGAGATCGACACGATCAGCGGCGACCGGTTGACGATTGCGCCGAACTGGAAATCGCAGAACGCCGGTTTGTCGACGACATTGACGGGGACGCCCGCGGCGCGTGCAGCGCTCACGAAGCGCGTGGCCTCCTCGTCGGTCTCGACGTCGGCGATCGCCAGCGCGGCGCCGTCCAGATCGTCCGGCTGCCAGCCGCGCGCGAGCACCCTCAGCCGCCCGGCGAGCGCCTCGAACGGTGCCGGATCGGCATCCTCGCCCGCGAGAACCAGCACTTCGGCGCCGGTGGCGGCGAGGAGTTCCGCCTTCCAGAGCGCGCCGTCGCTGCCGCCGGCGAGCACCACGCGGCGGCCGTCGAGCTTGTGGAACAGGGGAAGCGTCGCCAGCGGCTCGATCCGCCGCGGCGCCGTCGCCTCCGGCTTGCGGCCGGTCGTGCTCACGGGGTGGGCGCCGGCTGCCCGGCCACGGTCGCAGCCGTGAGCCTGACCGCGGCATGGTCCGGCTGATGCGGCGGGAACATGATCCAGAGGCAGGCCAGCGCCACGAGCAGGGCGCGGTAGCCGATGTCGATCAGGCGGACGAGACGATCTTCACGCGTGTCGTGCATGGCGACCTCCTTGATCTTCGCTGGCCGCGAGGCGGTCCCGGAGCCGGCGGCGGCGATCGAGAATGCTGCCGTGCCCGAGATAGCCGCGCTGGTAGACGTTGCTGATGCGCCAGGTGGCTGCGAGCCATTGTTCGGCCGGCTGGCGATCTGCGAGATCGTCCGGCAGTTCGACCTCGTCGAAGCCGCAGGCGATCGCATAGGGAAACTGGTCGGCGATGAGGGGACCGTTGGCGCGCAGCAGGCCCTCGTAGCCGTTGCGGCGGATCAGCCGGGCGAGGCTGAAGCCGCGGCCGTCCGCGAAACCCTTCGAGACGACCGAGATCAGCGACAGCGCGCCGAACAGCGGCACCAGCGCCGCGACGCCTTCCGTGTTCGGCACCTCGACGCCGAGCTTTTGGCCGCTCTGCCGGACCGCAAGCGCGTCCGGCAGAGCGGCGAGTGGCAGGAGGGCATTGGTCGGGCAGCCGTCGGCGATTCGCTCGACGCGCGTCCACAGGTCCAGCTTCGCGCCGGAGCGGTCAAGCAGCGGCATCGACCGGCTCCTCCTGATGGCCTGCGGCGATCGCGCCCTTGAAGGCCGTGACGCCCAAACGGCGGACCGCGTCGATGAACGGTTCGCGACCGTCCCGCCGCTCGAGATAGATCGCGACGATGCGCTCGATCGCGTCCGGCACCTCGTCCGCGGTGAGGCCAGGACCGAGGATCTCGCCGATCGCCGCGGTCTGGGTGGCGTCTCCGCCGAGCGTGATCTGGTAGG
>CAZVMY010000406.1:0-3074 GCA_964628955.1 uncultured Methylocystis sp. | reverse complement strand
GGGACGACCCGCGACCCGGCAGGACGTGGTCGATGCGCTCGCCGGGAACCTGTGCCGCTGCACCGGCTACAGGCCCATCGTCGCAGCGGCTCTCGACGCGCTCGCAAGGCCGGACCGAACCGAAGCCCCGCCGTCGGCGGCGCTGCTGGCGCTGGCGCGCGAAACGGCCGACATGGTCGTCGGTGAGCCCGATCGCTTCGTGGCCGCGCCTGCGAGCGTGGACGCCCTGGCCGATCTCTATCTCGGACACCCCGACGCGACGCTCGTCGCAGGCGCGACGGACGTCGGTCTGTGGGTGACCAAGCGGCTCGACGACCTCCGAAAGATCATCTGGCTCGGCCGTTGCGCCGACCTCGGACGCATCGAGGACGACGGCACGCGGATCGTGATCGGCGCCGCGGCATCGCATGCCGCGGCCAGACCGGCCCTGGCCGCAATCGATCCCGATCTCGACGAGCTGATGCGGCGGTTCGGGTCCGAACAGGTCCGGGCCTCGGGGACGGTCGGCGGCAACATCGCGAACGGCTCTCCGGTCGGCGATCTCGCTCCGGCCCTCATCGCACTCGGCGCCACGCTGCGGTTGCGACGCGGCCGGGAGACCCGGACGCTGCCGATCGAGGATTTCTTTCTCGCCTATGGCCGACAGGATCGGCGGCCCGGCGAGTTCTTGACCGCGGTAGAGGTGCCGAAACTGGTGTCCGGTACAGCGTTTCGCTGCATCAAGATCAGCAAGCGCTTCGACGAGGATATTTCGTCGGTCATGGGTGCGATCGCGATCGGTCGGGACGGAACCCGCGTGACCGCCGCTCGCCTAGTGTTCGGCGGCATGGCGGCAACGCCCAGACGAGCCGTTGCAGCGGAAGTGGCGCTGGTTGGCAGCGATCTCGCGAAGGCTGCGACCTGGAAGCCGGCGCTCGATGCGCTCGCCGCCGACTTCACGCCGATCGGCGACCTGCGCGCCTCGGCGGACTACCGGATGTACGTCGCGCGCGCGATCGTCACCAAGGCCCTGATGGAGATCGGCGGCGATCCCGCCCGCACCCGGCTGCATGCGACGCGGGGGCTGCGCGATGCGGCTTGAGGATCCGGCAGCCGGTTCGAGCGTGGTGCCGCCGACCGCCGTCGGTCAGGCGCTGCCGCACGACAGCGCCACCCGCCACGTGCAGGGGTCGGCTCTCTACGTCGACGACGCGCCGGAGCCGATCGGAACACTGCACGTCGTTCCGGGTCTGGCGCCGGTCGCTGCCGGACGGCTGGTGTCCCTCGACCTCGATGCGGTACGTGCGGCGCCGGGCGTCGTCGCGGTCCTGACGGCGGCGGACGTTCCCGGTCGGAACGACATCTCGCCATCGGCCGGCGACGAGCCGCTTCTGGCCAATGATCGCATTCTGTTTCACGGCCAGCCCGTCTTCGCCGTCGTAGCCGAAACCCGTCGCGCCGCCCGCATCGCAGCCCGTCTCGGGCACATGACGATCGACGACGAGACGCCGGTGGTGAGCGTCGACGCGGCGCTCGCCGTCGATCGTCTTGTGCAAGCGGACTACGCATTCCGGCGCGGCGACGCCACGACTGCGCTGGCGGCTGCGGCCCGTTACGCAGAAGGTCGCTTCCGCATCGGCGGACAGGAGCACTTCTATCTGGAGGGGCAGGCCGCCCTGGCGTGTCCAGGGGAGGGCGGCGACATGCACGTCCTGTCCTCGACGCAGCATCCGACCGAAGTCCAGCACGTCGTGGCGCGCGTCCTCGGTCTGGCAGATCACGCGGTCACGGCCGAGGTCCGCCGCATGGGCGGCGGCTTCGGCGGCAAGGAGAGCCAGGCCACGCAATGGGCCGCCATGGCCGCGCTGGCTGCCCGCAAGACCGGCCGGCCCTGCAAGCTGCGTCTGGACCGCGACGATGACATGGCCCTGACCGGCAAGCGGCACGACTTCCTCGTCGATTACCGGATCGGCTTCGATGCGGACGGCGTGATCAGCGCGCTCGAGACCTGCTACGCGGCGCGCGCGGGATGTTCGCTCGATCTGACGCAGGGTGTCGTCGATCGCACCATGTTCCACGCCGACAATGCCTACTTCCTGCCGGACGTGACGATCGGCAGCCGGCGGCTGCGCACCGATACCGTCTCCAACACCGCTTTTCGCGGTTTTGGCGGCCCGCAGGGCATGCTGGGCATGGAACGCATGATCGACCGGATCGCGTGGCAGCTCGGCCTCGATCCGCTCGACGTGCGCAAGCGGAACCTCTACCGGCCGGGGCGCAACGTCACGCCCTACGGCCAGACGGTCGACGACGAGGTGCTGCTGCCCCTCATCGAGCGGCTGGAGCGCAGCGCCGATTACCGCGCGCGCCGAAGGGACGTGGCCGCGTTCAACGCCCGTTCGCCCATCCTCAAGCGGGGCATCGCGCTGACGCCGGTGAAGTTCGGCATCTCCTTCACGCTGATGCCACTCAACCAGGCCGGAGCGCTGATCCACGTCTACCAGGACGGCTCGATCCATCTCAATCACGGCGGAACGGAGATGGGGCAGGGGCTGTTCGTGAAGGTCGCACAGGTGGTGGCGGATGAGTTCGGGGTGAGCCCGGACCGGGTCCGCATCACCGCGACCACGACCGACAAGGTACCGAACACGGCACCGACGGCCGCATCGTCGGGATCGGACCTGAACGGCATGGCGGCTCGCGAGGCGGCCCGCACCATCAAGGCGCGCCTCGTCGATTTCGTCGCGGCGAGCCATCAGGTCGATCCGGGTTCGGTCCGTTTCGCCGGCGGGATGGTATGGTTCGACGGGGGGTCGCTCCCGTTCTCGGCGCTCGCGCGCGCGGCCGTCCTGGCCCGCGTCTCGCTCTCGTCGACGGGCTTCTACAGCACGCCGCGCATCCATTGGGACCGCGCGACGGCGAAGGGCAGGCCGTTCTTCTACTTCGCCTACGGCGCCGCCTGTTCTGAGGTCGCGATCGACACGCTGACCGGCGAGAACAGGGTCACCCGCGTCGACATCCTGCACGACGTCGGACGGTCGCTGAACCCCGCGATCGACATCGGACAGATCGAGGGCGGCTTCGTGCAGGGCATG
>CAZVMY010000405.1:0-3077 GCA_964628955.1 uncultured Methylocystis sp. | reverse complement strand
TGTCCAGCGACATTCGGAACTGACCCCTTTCCGTCATGAAGAACTGACCCCCATGCCGTTTGCCCTTCAGGCGGTTGCGGGTTGATGCGTCGCAGTGGCCGTTTGCAAAAGGCCACTGCGACGCTTTTCGCGGAGCCGATAGCTGTCTCCGCGGATGGTGATGACGTGGCTGTGGTGGAGCAGCCGATCGAGGATGGCAGTCGCGACGACGGGATCGCCGAAGACCGAGCCCCATTCTCCGACGGCCCGGTTGGAGGTCACGAGCATGGCGCCGCGCTCGTAGCGGCGGCTGACGAGCTGGAAGAACAGATGCGCGGCGTCGGGCTCGAACGGCAGATAGCCGAGCTCGTCAACAATCAGCAGTTTCGGCTTGGCGTAGTGGGTGAGCTTTTCCTCGAGCCGCCCTTCGCCGTGGGCCTTGGCCAGTTGCGCGACCAGCGTCGTCGCCGGCGTGAACAGGACCGAGTAGCCGGTGACGATGGCTTCGCGCCCGAGCGCGACAGCCAGATGGGTCTTGCCCACGCCGGGCGGGCCCAGGAGCAGCACCGCCTCGCCATTGGCGATGAAGCGACCCGTCGCGATCTCGCGGATCTGTGCCTTGTCGAGGGAAGGCTGGGCCCCGAAGTCGAAGCCGGTGAGGTCGCGCACGAAGGGGAAGCGCGCCAGGCCGAAGGACATGTCGATCCGGCGCTGGTCGCGGCGCGCGACCTCGCGCTCGCAGAACAGCGTCAGCGCCTCCCGGATCGTGAGTTCGCGGCGGCCGGCCTCGTCGATCAGGCTGTCGAGTTGATCGCGCAGCGCCGTCAGCTTCAACCGGCCGAGCAAGGCGGTCAGGTGATCATGGTCGTTCATCAGAAGCCTCCCCCGACAACCGCCTCATACTCCGCCAGCGGACGCAGCAACGCAGCCGGCGCGGGCGGCGATCTCGGCGGGGCCAGATGAGCCGGCCGCTCGCGCGTTCCCACGAGCCCGGCCAGATGGGCATCGTCGACGATCCGGCCATGGCGCCCCTTCAACTCGGCATGGACGGCCACCTCGCGTCCGCCATGGTGGATACGCACGATCTCGTTGCCGACGGTGACCCGGACGCGCTCGCCGATCAGCCGCCACGGCACCGAATAGGCATTGCCGTCGATCGCCACCGCGCAATCGGCGCCGACGCTGCGCATCAGATCGCGATGCGTCGTGAACGGCGGAACGCCCCTCACGGGCTTGAGGGCCCCGGCCTCCTCGCGCAGGAAGCGATCGATCGGTGCCTCGCCGGTCGTGCCATGGACACGCAGATCGGCGATGTCGCGCGTCCAGGCGTCCAGATGCGCCTCCATCGCGGCCCAGCTGGCGAAGCGTCGGCCGGCGATGGCGTTCCTCTTCACATAGCCGACCCCGCGCTCGTCCTTGCCCCCATCCGGCATGATGACTTCGGTGCCCTGACGTCCTTGCCACTTCATGGTGGAGCGGCGCTATGGTGAGACCATCCGGGACGTGGGGCACCGGGAGCACGTGAGTGCGGGCAGGCCGACCCTTGCACGATGGGCTGAGAGCCCGAGCCTTTATCTGGCCGCCCCTGCGGCTCGCCCGGATGCGCTGCGAGCGCGGATCCGTAGTTGCCGTGTAGCCCGCCAGCTCCCTTCGAGTGAACAGCGAGGCACAGGAGGCAAACCGATGAGAGTTGTAGGATTGGACATACACCGCGTGTTCGCCGAGGCAGTGATGCTCGACGACGGCAAGGCCATACGCCTCGGCCGGATCGGCATGACGCGCGACCATCTTGGGGCGTTCGCCCGGACGCTGACGCACGACGACCATGTCGTAGTGGAGGCGACCGGCAACGCGTCGGCTGTGGTGGAGGTGATCGCGCCGCATGTCGGACGCGTGGTGATCGCCAACCCCCGCCAGGTAAGGATGATCGCGCACGCCAAGATCAAAACCGACACGATCGACGCGACCGTGCTGGCCAAGCTCTACGCCAGCAAGTTCCTACCGGAGGTGTGGGTCCCGGACGCGAAGACCCTTGCACTGCGAAGGCAGGTGACACGACGCAATCAGATCGTCCGCCAGGGGGTGCGTCTGAAGACCATCACCCAGTCCATACTGCACGCTCACCTGCTGCCGCAGTGCCCGCATGCCGACCTGTTCGGCAACCGCGGCCGCTCCTGGCTCCTGGCCCAGGACTTGCCCACCGACGAGCGCGATGCTGTGGAGCGGCACTTGCGCGAGTATGATCGCCTGGGGGATGATCTGCGGGTTGTGGAACGTGAGCTAGCTCGCGATGCCCTGCAGGGCGCCACGATCAAGCGACTCATGACAGTGCCCGGCATCGACATGGTGGTGGCGATCGGGTTGGCAGCGGCCATCGGGCCGATCACCAGGTTCAAGGGGCCGGACCAGCTCGTCTCCTACATTGGCCTGAACCCGAGCGTGCACCAGTCCGGCGAAGGGCGCCCGCAGCACGGACGCATCACCAAACAGGGCCGCACACATGCGCGCACTATGCTGGTCGAGGCGGCCTGGCAGGCTGTGCGCGGGCCCGGGCCGCTGCGGGCCTTCTACCAGCGGATCGCCCGGCGCCGGGGCAATCACATCGCGGCCGTAGCGGTTGCCCGCAAGCTGGCGGTTATAGTCTGGCACATGCTGACCAAGAACGAGGACTACGCCGGAGTCCGGCCGGCCCTGCATGCCAAGAAGCTGCGCGACCTCGAGTTGCGCTCGGGCCTGCCGGCCCGGCGGGGACAGCGCGGTGCGGGGTATGAGTACAACCTGACCAGGACCCGGCTGGAGGAGAAGCGCCGCGCGGAGCAGGCCGAGATCGCATACCGGCGCCATGTCGAGGGCTGGACCAAGCGGGGACGCCGAGCACCCACGGACGCCGCAAAAGAGGAACGACTATGATGGCTGCGCGGCGGGGTTCGCACCTCACACCCCGCTCTGTGCCGCGCGGTCGTCCGTGGGTCTGCGGAGATTAGCACGACAATCGAAAAAGGGGCTGTTCAATCTCATCCGGATGGATGGAGCGCGCCGCCGACAGCCTAGTGGCGTCGTTCTGCAGCGGCGTCAGAAAGGACGAAGCGGCCGTTCGC
>CAZVMY010000404.1:0-3106 GCA_964628955.1 uncultured Methylocystis sp. | reverse complement strand
GGCGCCGGCCAGAGGAGATGCGCAGCGCCGGCGGCGCCATAGATAACCGCCAGCGCCAGACGCGAGATATGCCGCATCGCCATCCTCCGCTCGTCGATACGACGGCAACCCGTCATGTGACCTGCCGGATGCAATGGGACCGGTTCTCCAAAACCCACCGCCCTCGAAACCCGCGACTCTTGCAATCCGGATCATCACCGTCGATGTCTGCTCATGACGAACCCACGGACCTTGCCATGACCGAAGACGCTTCCTCAGGCGCGAGCGCGCCGACCAAGCTGACCCGCACCAAGCAGCGCTGGGCGGAGGAGGGCCGTTTCCTGACGGGCCGGGTCGCCCGCCCCGAGTCGCAGCGCCTGCCGCCCGGCCAGCACCTCGTGAACGACTGGCCGGTGCTCGATCTCGGCAATCAGCCGGACGTGCCGCGCGAGCGGTGGCAGTTCGATGTCTTCGGTCTCGTCGGCAAGCCGGTCGTCTGGGACTGGGCGGCGTTCATGGCGGAACCGCAGATCACCGACGTCTCCGACATCCACTGCGTGACGACGTGGTCGCGCTACGACAACGAATGGCAGGGTGTCTCGTCGCGGCGCCTGCTCGAACTGGTCGAACCGGCGGAGACCGCGAACTTCGTGGTCCTGCACGGGTACGACGGCTACACGACGAACCTTTCGCTGGAGGACTTCGCCGCGCCGGACGTGCTGCTTGCGCATTCCTGGCAGGGCAAGCCGATCTCGAGAGACCACGGCGGCCCCGTCCGGCTCATCGTGCCCAGGCTCTATTTCTGGAAGAGCGCCAAGTGGCTGCGGCGGGTCGAGTTCATCGCCGCCGACAAGGGCGGCTTCTGGGAGCAGCGCGGCTATCACATGCGCGGCGACCCCTGGACCGAGGAACGCTATTCCGATTGACGGGCCGCCGCCGCGGCAGCCGCTTCACTCCGCCATCGGCGCCGTCACCAGCCCCTCGCGCGACGCGAGCCGGCTGATCGTCAACACCTTGTCGATCGGGATCGGCGACACGCGGTTGGCCACGAAGCCGGTCGCGCTTTCAGGCTCAAGCAGCGCGGTCAGGAGATTGGCCAGCGGCTGATCGGTCGGGACGATGAAGCTGCCTTCCGGCAGGTCCAACGATCCGGGCTCGACCTGATAACGGCCCGTGACGATGCTGCCCGCTCCGGTGTCGTCGCCGCGCACGTCCGTCTTCGGCGCCGCGGTCGTCTCGAGCGCGCGGTAGCGTTCGCCCGGCAGTCTTGCCGGCGCCGTGAGGCGTTCGACCCTGACGCCGAGCCCGGCCAGCGTGACCGCGGCCGCGGTATCGAACGGCGCCAGCGCGTAGGCGGCGGGCTTCGGCCGCGAGAGCAGCGGCTCGATCGTCAGAGACGAACGCCAGGCGACCTCGACGGGCCGGTCGAGCCCGGTGTCGGGATCGATCAGGGTCAGGATCCGGCGCTGCGCGGACTGCTCGGCAAGCACCACCTGATCGCTCCCGGGCGGTCTCGCCGCGACCTCGGAATCGAGCGCGCGCCGCAGTTCGAGAAGCCCGCCGGCGTTCGCGGCGGCGGCATTCAGGATCGCGCCAGCGGCGACGAGATGCGTGTGGACGCGGCGCTTGAACTCCTGCCGTCCGATGCCGACGCCACGCGTCTCGATCAGCATGCTGACGGCGTGCCGGAGCCCTGCGACGTTGCGACCGGTATCGGCGGTTATGCCGCCCATCGACACCGGCGAGCGCGGATTGGCGCCGTCGGTCGTGTGGTACCAGTCATGCGTGATGCCGGCCGAGTTCAGCGCCTGCCGCACCGGGATCAGGAACAGGTCGTGCTGCGCCTCCGTCAGGCGCGCGGGGAGGTTGGGGGTCGTCGCATACTGCAGCATCGCGTCGACCCGCTGGATGCCGCCGAGCTTCGGGATCCAGCGGCCCGCCACCGTGAACTCGTGCATGTCGACCACGACATGCGGCCGATAGCGGCGAAACACCTCGGCGAGCGTCCGGCCCTCGGGCGTCCGCAGCAAGGTGTGATCACGGTTGACGTCGATGCCGCCTGACGTCGTGCGCCGAAAGGCTTCGGCACCGTCCGGATTCGCCCGGGGCAGGACCAAGACGTCGACGGCGGCCGTCGCCGCCACGAAGCCACCGCGGGCGAGCATGTCGGCGAGCAGCAACGCAGCCTCGCCGCCGGCGGGCTCGTCGCCGTGCTGCTGGCCGATGAACAGCACCACGGGCCGGTCGGACGCCGGCGTGGCGTCGGGCTCCTTCGCGAAGACGACGAGCGGGATCTCGCGGTCCTCCTGCGATCGACCGATCTCGACGATCCGCATCGGCGAGCCGATGCTGGCCACGTCGAAGAGATGGTCCATCATCTCGGCGTGGCTGGTGAAATCCGTCTTGCCGGGCTTGAATGCGGGCGACTGATAGTCGATCTCGGGGTCGGGGAAGCGGTCGGCGACGGCCTGGTTCTCGATGAAGACGCGGCGCGGATCGAACTGGCCGAACGCAGGCGCCGAGAGGGCTGCGAGGACTGCGGCGATCACCATCGGGCGGGACGGACGAGCCGAAACCATCACCACCTCCCATTCGCGGTCGTGGGAACAGCATAGCGCTTCCTCCGTGCGATGCGAAGCGCAGCCGGCACGGCTTGCCGCCGCCAATTCCGCCTTGACGCCTACGGGGGCGACGCGTATAGCGCTGCAACTCTGACGGGCCGTGGTCAAACAGGCTTGTTCGCGCCCCGGCGCGGATGCATCCGTTCCAAACGCCGTCGATCTGCACCGACCAGATACTGGAATCTTCGCAGGTTCCACTGGGCAAGACCGCACTCGCTTCGTGTTTCGGCACTGCGGGTCCGGTCCTCTGGACTACGAGCGCCTCGGGTGACCTCACCCAGGGCGCCGATCGTGCTTGTCGGCCATCGTGGCCGGTGACCGATCGTTCACCGCGGCCATGGCGTCTCAGGAGGCCGTGTCCGTTCATCGACCGACTTCCCGGTTCTGAAGGTCACGAACGAATGCCCACGATCAGCCAACTGATCCGCAAGCCGCGCGAACCTCTGGCGGCACGCAAGAAGACGCCGGCGCTGCAGGAAAACCCGCAGAAGCGCGGTGTCTGCACC
>CAZVMY010000403.1:0-3106 GCA_964628955.1 uncultured Methylocystis sp. | reverse complement strand
CCCGCGCCCCCGCTCCCGCCGCCGGCGCCGCCCGAACCTCCCCCCGCGCCCCCGCTGGAGCCTCCGCCCGATGACCCGCCACCGGCGCCGCCGGCATCGCCGGCGGCGCCGCCCGCGCCGTCACGCCCGCTCTCGCTGGCCGCCACGCGGCCGGACGTCTGGCGGGGCGCCGCCGGCGGCGTCGCCGCACGCGGAGCGTTCGCCGAGGCGACCGGCGCGCCGCCGGGGCGCCGCGCGACCTCGGAACCGCCGCAGCCGACGAGACCGGCCAGCCCCGTCATCGCGCTGCCAACCAGCAGGACCTGCATCATGCGTCGCTTGTTCATGTCATCCCCACCGTTTCGCCGCCGGATTGAAGCCAGGGACGGGTCTCGCGAACCGTCAGAAGAGATCGTATCGAGGGTTTCGGCGCTGCCAGTCGCGCCGCGCCAGATCGACCAGCTGGTCGTCCAGCGTCTTTCCGGCCGGCTGAGAGCCCACACTCCGCCTGAGATCCGCCAGCGCGTCGCGCTTCGCGGCGACCGGCAGTCCCGCCAGGGTACGCCGGGCCTGTTCCCGCTGGTCGAAGTTCTCGCCCTGCCGGTTGAGCCCCACGGCCAGCGCGAGCGACGCGGCGGCGTTGCGGGCGTTCCCCGGTCCGCCGTCGAGGGCGAGCAGCCCGCGGTCGAGCGCCCCCCAGTAATCGCCGCGTTCCGCGCCGCGTTCGAGCCAGGCCGCCGCCTCGGCACGGTCCGCCGTCACGCCGACGCCGTCGCGGTACATGCGGCCGAGGTTGGTCGGCGCATAGGGATGGCCGCCCTCGGCCGAAGCCCGGAAATAGCCCAGCGCCTTCACCGGATCGCGCTCCCTGCCGATGCCGCGCAGGTGGATCAGACCGAGGTTGTTGAGCGAATAGATGTCGTTGCGCGCCGCGCCCGCTTCGTAGAAGCGCGTGCCGCGTTCGACGTCTTGCGTCGCGCCGCCGCCGTAGCTGAAGATGTAGCCGAGCTCGTTCATCGCATAGGTATGGCCCATCTCCGCGGAGCGGATCATGAGCTCGAGACCCCGCGCCGTATCGCGATCCGCACCGCGGCCGTAGAAGACGCTCTTCCCGAGATTGTAGAGGCAGTGCGAGTCGCCCCCGTCCGCACATTGACGGAAGAAGGTGTTCGCCCGGGCATCGTTGGCCGGGCCGAACGCGCCTTCCATCTCGAAGGCGCCGAGCTGCCAGGTGGCGCGCAGATGCCCCCGGCGCGACGCGCTCTGGATGCTGGCCAGCGCCTCGCGCGGCTGGCGCGCGGCAAGCTGCGCCCGGCCGAGCTGGTAGAGGAAGCGCGCCACGCCGGGATAGCGCTGCACCGCCCGCCGGCAGGCATCGAGCGCCAGGGCGGCATCGATCTCGTTCGGCAGCCTGCCCGGCGTCACGGCCTGGAGATCGAGCGGCGCCGCCGCCCGGGTGTCGCAGGAATCGACCTCCGGAGCGAGGCTGAGCCTCAGCCGCCCGACGTCGGCATCCGCGAGGCGCAGGGTGGCGACGCGGATGCTGTTCTCCGTGCCGATCGCCGGCTCGTAGGTCAGGCGCGAGACTTCGCCGAGCTTGAGGCTGTGTCCTGGCCGGAGCACGCGGTCGCCGAGCTGCAACCGGCCGGCCTCCGGCACCTCCTCGACCAGCAGCTGCTGGTCCGCCGTTTCGGCCTCTGCGGGCTGCGGCAGTCCGAGAGGCGCCGGCCCGACACCGATCGTCAGGCCGCGGCGTTCGGCGCCGAGGCTCGCGACGTAGCCGACCGCCGCCTTGCGCGCCTTCGCGACGCGCTCCTCGCGGGCGCGGGTCTCCGCCTCCCGGTCGACCGCGGGGCGCACCGTGATCGCGACCAGACCGCGCGACGTCTGGCGCCAGGGGTCCGTGGCCCGGTAGGCGAGGATAGCCACGCTTCCGACCGGAAGGTCAGCCGGCTCGAAGGAAAGGCGCTCCAGGTCGTCCACGGCGAGTTCGCTCCCGACGGCCAGCGGCCGCCCGTCGAGCATCACGCGGCCCTGTGCCGGGACATCGTCGAGGACGATCGAGAGCCGGGCGCCCTGTTCGTGCCGCGGCAGCCTGAGACCGAGCGCCGTCGGGGCGGACCCGGCCGCCGCGCTGACCCGGAGCAGGGGCATGACCGGCGGCGGTGCCGGGACGCGCACCAGATAGAGGTCGTCGACCAGCGCGGAGTTCTCCCACGGAACCTGCTGGCCGCCTGTCGCCGCGATCACGTCGCGCCGCACCTGCGTCAGGACCTGCCTGATCTCGGTGTTGGCGCTCGGCGCGTTCTTGACGAACGCGGCGGTGTAGGGGCTCAGCCGTCCCGTGCCGTCGTAGGCGACCTGACCGGGCGCCGTCGCGAAGGCGAAGAGGCTGCCCACCTGACTGGCGACGCCGCTCAGCCCGCCGCTGGCGCCCCGCGCCCCCGTGACCGGCTGGAGCTTGTCGGCGATCCAGAACTTCTCGACCTTGAACGGATTGTCGCGACAGGAGTCTAGGAACAGGAGCTGAGCGGCCGTATTGGCCTTTAGGAAGGCGTATACGGTCGCGAGATTGATGGTCTCGACCTCGATGTCGTAGGCCGACGACAGGTTGGAATCGATCGGCAGCAGGTAGTTCTGCTGGCCGACGGACACGCCGTGCCCGGAATAATAGACCAGAGCGATCTCGGCGCCCGACGAGGCGCGCAGGAACCGCTCGATCAGGCGCTCGAACTCCAGCCGGCCGAGATTCTTTCCGGCAAAGACCTCGAAACCGGCGTCCGCCAGAACCGGAACGACTGCGTCGACGTCGTTGAGCGTGTTGGGAAGACGGGACAGCGAGACGTAATCGGCATTGCCGACGACCAGCGCGACGCGCCGGGCCGCTGCTTCGATACTGGAGCAGCACACGACGAGGAGCGCCAGCGCCACCAGCCTTGGTCTCAGGCATGACAGACCCGGCAGCATCAGCGCGCTCCGATCACGCCAAAATGATAATCACACTCGCGTCAGACTGCAATCGAACACACCGCCGTCAACCCGCCGTCAGGCCTGGCGCTTCGCGTGCCCGGAACCTGGCCTATATCGCACTCCCCGTGCGAACCACCAGCGCTCTCCCGCGTTGCCT
>CAZVMY010000402.1:0-3109 GCA_964628955.1 uncultured Methylocystis sp. | reverse complement strand
GTTCGTGCCGGGCGGCGCCAGCCTGCACAACATGATGCTGCCGCATGGTCCCGACGCCCCGGCGTTCGAGCACGCGAGCACGGTCGCGCTGAAGCCCGTCAAGCTCACCGGCACGCTGGCCTTCATGTTCGAGAGCCGGCTGCCGCAACGCGTCACGCGCTTCGCCGGCAGCCACCCGGCGCTGCAGCCCGACTACGTCGATTGCTGGACCGGCCTGAAGAAGTACTTCGATCCGACGCGGCGGGAGCCGCAGTGAGGGCGGTTGTGGTCTTGCCGGCCGACGTGCGACCTTTCCGTCCAGCCTGCTTCGGATCGATCGGACCCGCATGAAACTCGCCAGTCTCGCCAACGGAACGCCCGACGGTCGGCTCGTCGTCGTTTCCCGCGATCTCACGCAATGCACCGATGCCTCCTCGGCGGCGCGGACGCTGCAGGCGGCGCTCGACGACTGGGAGCGCGCTGCCCCGCGGCTCGCCGATCTCGCCGAGGCGCTGGAGCATGGCGCGGTGCCGAGCGAACGCTTCCACGAGCGCCACTGCGAGAGCCCGCTGCCCCGCGCCTACCAGTGGGCGGACGGTTCGGCCTATCTCAATCACATGGAACTCGTGCGGAAGGCGCGCGGAGCGGACCTGCCGGCCGCGTTTCGCAGCGAGCCCCTGATGTATCAGGGTGGGTCCGACGGGTTCGTGGGGCCGCGGCAACCGATCCGCCTCGCGGACGAGGAATGGGGCGCCGATCTCGAGGCCGAGGTCGCGGTCGTCACCGGCCCGGTGCCGCCCGGAGCGGATGCCGCGACGGCGCTTGCGGCGGTGCGACTGATCATGCTCGTCAACGACGTGACCCTGCGCGAGCTGGTTCCCGGCGAACTCGCCAAGGGATTCGGTTTCTTCCAGTCGAAACCCGCCAGCGCTTTCTCGCCCGTCGCGCTCACGCCCGACGAACTGGGTGACCACTGGCAGGGTGGAAAGCTGCACCTGCCGATGCTGGCCTCAGTCAACGGCAAGCTGCTGGGCCGGCCCGACGCCGGGCGGGACATGACCTTCGACTTCGGCGCCCTGATCGCCCATGCCGCGCGGACGCGGGCGCTGGCCGCCGGCAGTATCGTCGGTTCGGGAACGGTGTCGAACGCCGGCGCGGACGGTGGGCCCGGCCGGCCGGTCGCGGAGGGTGGCGTCGGCTACTGCTGTCTCGCGGAGCAGCGAACGGTCGAAACCCTGCTGGCCGGCAAGCCCGCGACGCCCTGGCTCCGCTTCGGCGACACGGTGCGCATCGAGATGCTGGACGAGAAGCACCATTCGATCTTCGGCGCCATCGAGCAGACGGTGATCCAGGCATGAGCAAGGGTTTGCGAGGATGAGCAAAGGCTTCGCCTCGACCGCCGATCTCGCGGAAAAGACGGTCTCGTTCACGGAGGTCGGGCCGGGGCTCTACGCCTATACCGCCGAGGGTGATCCCAACACGGGCGTGATCGTGGGCGACGACAGCGTCGCGATCATCGATGCGCAGGCGACGCCGGCCATGGCCGCCGATGTGATCGCGAACATCCGCACGGTCACCGACAAGCCGGTGAAGCACGTCATCCTGTCGCATTATCACGCCGTGCGCGTGCTCGGCGCGTCCGCCTACGGCGCCTCGGAGATCGTCGCCTCCGCCGCCACGCGCGACCTGATCGTCGAGCGGGGCGAACAGGACAAGGCCTCCGAGATCGGCCGGTTTCCGCGGCTGTTTCGTGGCGCCGAGACGATCCCTGGCCTGACCTGGCCGACGCTCACCTTCGACACGGCGATGACGCTCTGGCTCGGACGCCGCGAGGTGCGGCTGTCGCGCCTCGGCCGCGGGCATACGGGCGGCGACATCGTGGCTTATGTGCCCGATGCCGGTGTGATGTTCTCGGGCGATCTCGTAGAGTACCGCTCCGCCTGCTACTGCGGCGACGCCTATCTCGCCGACTGGCCGGCGACGCTCGATGCGATCGCGGCCTTCGATCCCGTGGCGCTGGTGCCCGGCCGCGGCGATGCGCTCGTCGGCCGCGAGACGGTCGGCAAGGCGCTCGCCGGCACGCGCGCCTTCGTCGAGGCGCTCTACGGCACGGCGCGGGAGAGCGTGGCCCGGGGTCTCGACCTCAAGGCGACCTTCGCCGCGGTCCGCACCGCCATGGATGGGCCGTTCGGCGATTATGCGATCTACGAGCATTGCCTGCCCTTCAACGTCTCGCGCGCCTTCGACGAGGCGTCCGGCATCGCCGATCCGCGGATCTGGACCGATGTGCGCGACCGCGAGATGTGGGCGGCCTTGCAGGGCTGAGACGATGCAGCGGCAGACCGCATTCCAGTTCCGCTATCGCCGCTCGCCCGATCAGGACTTGGCGCGGCCTGCGCATCATCCCGTGGTCGTCATCGGTGCCGGCCCCGTCGGCCTGTCGCTTGCGGTCGATCTGGCGCAGCGCGGCGTGCCGGTCGTGCTGCTCGACGACAGCGACCGCATCGGCGACGGCTCGCGCGCTATCTGTTTTGCCAAGAAGACGCTGGAAATCTTCGACCGGCTGGGCTGCGCCGCGCCGATGCTCGACAAAGGCGTCCGATGGTCGCGCGGCAAGGTCTTCCAGGGCGAGCATCTGCTCTATGCCTTCGACCTGCTGCCGGAGCCGGGCCACAAGATGCCGGCGTTCATCAATCTCCAGCAGTTCTACGTCGAGAAAATTCTGGTCGACCGGATCGGCGCCCTGCCGTCGGTCGACATGCGCTGGAAGAACCGCGTCGCCGGCGTAACGCCGCGGGCGGATCACGTCGCGCTTCGCGTCGAGACGCCGGACGGCGGCCATACGCTGACGGCCGACTGGGTCGTGGCCTGCGACGGCGCGCGCTCGGCCGTACGCGGCATGCTGGGGCTCGCCTTCCCCGGCGAGATTTTCGACGACCAGTTCCTGATCGCCGACGTGACGATGAGCGCCGATTTCCCGGTCGAGCGCTGGTTCTGGTTCGATCCGCCGTTCCATGACGGGCGCTCGGCGCTGCTGCACAAGCAGCCGGACGACGTCGGGCGGATCGATCTCCAGCTCGGCCCGGATGCCGATGCCGAGGCCGAGCGCGATCCGGCGCGCGTGACGGGC
>CAZVMY010000401.1:0-3112 GCA_964628955.1 uncultured Methylocystis sp. | reverse complement strand
CTCCCGCCCTGGCCGGCTCCCCCGCACCTGCGGGGATAGACCCACAAGGCAGATGCAGCCGAGCGGCCGGCGATCGGCTCCCCCGCACCTGCGGGGATAGACCCCGGAGCCGGCCGGCTGCGCCTCGTGCGCATCCGGCTCCCCCGCACCTGCGGGGATAGACCCACGATCGGAGTGTGGTGTGATCGGCTTGGGTTGGCTCCCCCGCACCTGCGGGGATAGACCCCAATCCGTTCTGATCGCCTATTCGCCAACCACGGCTCCCCCGCACCTGCGGGGATAGACCCGCGACGCGCTGACCCTGACGGTCGAAACCGGTGGCTCCCCCGCACCTGCGGGGATAGACCCTGATCACGTCTGTCAATCAGTTCTCGATTGCGGGCTCCCCCGCACCTGCGGGGATAGACCCGTCGATGTCGAGCGATTTCTTGAGGCCCATTTGGCTCCCCCGCACCTGCGGGGATAGACCCCGCCTCGCGGCCCGCAGCGTGAGCCCGGCACGGGCTCCCCCGCACCTGCGGGGATAGACCCGCTCGCTGCCGGGGTCGGCCGGGAGGGCGTTCGGCTCCCCCGCACCTGCGGGGATAGACCCAGCGCCGCCCGCGAAGTCCGCGTCTACAACTGGGCTCCCCCGCACCTGCGGGGATAGACCCCATGAAATGCCGATCGCACTCGCCAGGAGGGCGGCTCCCCCGCACCTGCGGGGATAGACCCTCAGGATCGTCAGCGTGCCGCGCAGCGTCGATGGCTCCCCCGCACCTGCGGGGATAGACCCGTCGCCGCACCTCGCAGGAGGAAGCCGAACTCGGCTCCCCCGCACCTGCGGGGATAGACCCACCGGGACGCCGGTCGTGGCGTCTGGGAACGGGGCTCCCCCGCACCTGCGGGGATAGACCCCGAGGTCAAGGGGCGGCCGGTCACGGTGTTTCGGCTCCCCCGCACCTGCGGGGATAGACCCGGCGGGTGATTGCGCCGCCAGTCCGGCATGCGGGCTCCCCCGCACCTGCGGGGATAGACCCGTGTTGGTGTCGTCGTCAGCGCCCGTCAGACCGGCTCCCCCGCACCTGCGGGGATAGACCCGGGCTCGGCCGCAGCGGCAGGACCGCACGGGTGGCTCCCCCGCACCTGCGGGGATAGACCCCGCTTTCGCGCGATCATGGGTGACCACAGCCGGGCTCCCCCGCACCTGCGGGGATAGACCCGCGCGCTTCGTGACGCGACGGTCAATCGTCACGGCTCCCCCGCACCTGCGGGGATAGACCCGCGGTCGTTCACGCTGACCGCCGGAGTTCTTCGGCTCCCCCGCACCTGCGGGGATAGACCCCCCATTGCGACCTCCTTTTGCGCATCAGCTTCGGCTCCCCCGCACCTGCGGGGATAGACCCTCCGGCTCACACGCAAGGGCAGCGGTTCGGAAGGCTCCCCCGCACCTGCGGGGATAGACCCGCATTTCGTGGCGAGAGGCGAGCCAGAATCCGGGCTCCCCCGCACCTGCGGGGATAGACCCCAGATTTCTTCCATGTCTCCCATGTTCACGGCGGCTCCCCCGCACCTGCGGGGATAGACCCGGCGCCGCCGGCATCGTGATCGATACCACCAGGGCTCCCCCGCACCTGCGGGGATAGACCGATTTCGACGACGACGACCTGCTGATCTCCAGTGGCTCCCCCGCACCTGCGGGGATAGACCCACGTCGGACTCTCTCAGGCCCGCGTGTCCGATGGCTCCCCCGCACCTGCGGGGATAGACCTTATACTGTTAATTTCACGTATGATTATTTCATGGCTCCCCCGCACCTGCGGGGATAGACCCTCGGCACATGGACTGATTCGTCTGCAAATGCTGGCTCCCCCGCACCTGCGGGGATAGACCCCGATCGAGCCCGGCCGCGTCATCGTGCGCAGGGGCTCCCCCGCACCTGCGGGGATAGACCCCAGGGCGCCAGAGCGCCGAGCACCGCGCGGGCGGCTCCCCCGCACCTGCGGGGATAGACCCGCTTGCAACGCCCCGCTCCCGGGATTGCGTTGGGCTCCCCCGCACCTGCGGGGATAGACCCTGCATCCGAGTTCCGTCACGCAATTCTACAACGGCTCCCCCGCACCTGCGGGGATAGACCGTCGAAATGGACCAGCAGCGCAGCCGTCAGGGAGGCTCCCCCGCACCTGCGGGGATAGACCCGCGTCCCGCGCCGCCACCGCCACCGGCAGCCCGGCTCCCCCGCACCTGCGGGGATAGACCCGAGACGACACGCTACTTCGGCAACGTCGCAATGGCTCCCCCGCACCTGCGGGGATAGACCCGGAATAGGTACCGGTGCTCGCGACCAGACGGGGGCTCCCCCGCACCTGCGGGGATAGACCCTGGCGCGTGGTGGCGATCGGCGGGGCGGTGCTGGCTCCCCCGCACCTGCGGGGATAGACCCGCGTCCAGAAGCGGGTGGATGGTGGTCTGGTGGGCTCCCCCGCACCTGCGGGGATAGACCCTATGCTGCCAGCAGCACAGTTCGCGCCGAGACGGCTCCCCCGCACCTGCGGGGATAGACCCGGCATCCTTGCCGCGCTTCGCGCCCGCGGCATGGCTCCCCCGCACCTGCGGGGATAGACCCCGTCGACGTTTATTATTGATGCGATTCCACTAGGCTCCCCCGCACCTGCGGGGATAGACCCGAACAGCGGAGCCCCGGTTGCGGGTTCGGATCGGCTCCCCCGCACCTGCGGGGATAGACCATATCTGCGCCGAGTCGGCCGCGCTGAAATCGAGGCTCCCCCGCACCTGCGGGGATAGACCCGTCTATCGCTCGCTGAAGGGCGACGACGTCAAGGCTCCCCCGCACCTGCGGGGATAGACCCCCATCGACCCGCAGCCGCTTGTTCTGGAACGGGGCTCCCCCGCACCTGCGGGGATAGACCCTCAAGACCCTGATCGAGGATCAGGGTCGGGCCGGCTCCCCCGCACCTGCGGGGATAGACCAAACCATGGCCATTCCGACCGTCATCAGCTTCGGGCTCCCCCGCACCTGCGGGGATAGACCCTCGAGGCCGACGCCAGCAGCCGCGCGACGACCGGCTCCCCCGCACCTGCGGGGATAGACCCCGGATCGAGATCAAGCTCG
>CAZVMY010000400.1:0-3147 GCA_964628955.1 uncultured Methylocystis sp. | reverse complement strand
CCGCGATCACGGAGGCGGCCGAGGCGGCCGCGGCGGCCGACGTTCCGGTCATCGCCGACGGAGGCGTGAAATTCTCCGGCGACCTCGCCAAGGCGCTCGCAGCGGGCGGCGATTGCGTGATGATCGGCTCGCTTCTCGCCGGCACGGACGAAAGCCCCGGCGAGGCCTTCATCTACCAGGGCCGCTCCTACAAGGCCTATCGCGGCATGGGCTCGATCGGGGCGATGGCGCGGGGCTCCGCCGATCGCTATTTCCAGTCCGACATCAAGGACACGATGAAGCTGGTTCCCGAGGGGATCGAGGGGCAGGTGCCCTACAAGGGTCCCGTGGCCGCCGTGCTGCACCAGCTCGTCGGCGGCCTCCGGGCCGCGATGGGCTACGTCGGAGCGGCAACCCTTCAGGAACTCCAGCAGAAGGCCGATTTCGTGCGCATCACGAACGCGGGTCTGCGGGAAAGCCACACGCACGACGTGACCATCACCCGCGAGAGTCCGAACTATCCCACCCGCGTCTGACCGGCGGGCGACGAGCACCCGCCAGTCCGCATGGCGTCAACGCCGACGCGGCGCGCCCTGCTCGAGATCGGCCTTCGCGTCGAGGCGCGGCTTCGGCGGAGGCGTCGGATTGGCCTCAGGCGGCGTGGCGCAGGCGGCGAGCGACAGAGAGAGCCCGGCCAGAATGGCATACCGTATGACGCGCGACACAGTCGTTTCCTTTCGATGAGCCGGGGCGAGAGCACACCGGGACAGCGGGCCTTTATCCGGATTCACCCGTCTTGGCCACGCCGTCGAAGCGCAGAGTGCTTCACGATGCTGCGGTCGCGATGACCCCGGCGGCCCGCGTTTCTGCTGGCATCGAGGTGCTCGCCGACATCGAGGGGCGCCGCCGGCCAGCGGCCGATGCCCTCAAGGACTGGGGTCTCGCGCATCGCTTCGCCGGATCGGGTGACCGGGCGGCGATCGCCAGTCTCGTGCACGATACGCTGCGGCGCCGAGCTTCCGCCGCATATGTCATGGGCAGCACGCAGCCGCGCGCGCTTCTCCTGGGGATGCTGCGCCTCGTCCGCGGGGTCGACACCGCGGCTGCCGCGGCTCTCTTTTCCGGCGATCGCTTCGCGCCGGAGCCCCTCTCTGCGGATGAGCGACACGCGCTGGAGGCGGGAAGCCTCGATCGAGCCCCCGCTCACGTTCTGGGCGACCATCCCGAGTGGCTGAGCGGATCGCTTCGGGCCGGCCTCGGCGAAGCGGCGACGGCGGAGGCTGCTGCTCTCGCCGCACGGGCGCCGGTCGACCTTCGGGTCAACGCCCTCAAGATCGCGCGGCCCGCAGCCCTGCAGGCGCTCGGGCATTTCGGTGTCATGACGACACCGCACGCGCCGACCGGGCTGCGGATCGCAGAGCGGCCGGACGGACGGGCGCCGGCCATTCAGTCCGATCCGGCCTTCCTGAAAGGGCAGATCGAAGTTCAGGACGAAGGGTCTCAGCTGGTTTCCCTTCTGGCCGCTTCCGGCCGGCCGGCGCAGGTCCTCGACCTGTGTGCCGGCGGCGGCGGCAAGACGCTCGCGCTGGCCGCGATGATGAACAACCGTGGTCAGATCTACGCGACCGACAACGACATGCGCCGGCTGGCGCCGATCCATGCCCGGCTCGGACGCGCCGGCGTTCGCAACGTGCAGGTACGGACGCCGAAGGGACGCGGTCTTCCGGATCTGGGCGATCTGGACGCCAGGATGGATCTCGTGCTCGTCGATGCACCCTGCACCGGCACGGGCACCTGGCGGCGGAACCCCGATGCCAAGTGGCGTCTGAGGCCCGGCAGCCTGGAGCAGCGCATCGCGGAGCAGACCAGCATCCTCGCAACGGCGTGGCGTTTCGTACGGCCGGGCGGCCGTCTCGCCTACGTGACCTGCTCCATGCTGGACGAGGAAAACGGCGGCGCCGTGCGCGCACTCGTCAGCGCAGAGCCGGATCTGAAGCCGTTGGTACCGGATGTCGTCGCGTCCGAGGCAGGGCTCGACACGCTGGCGCGTTGGCAGGACCCTGGTGGCGTCGGATTTCTGTTCACGCCGCTTCGGACCGGCACCGATGGTTTCTTCCTCGCCGTCCTGCAGCGGGCACGCTGACAAAAGGGTTGGCCTGCCGGCCGCATTGCGGTAGTCAGGCGGCCCTGCGCACGGCTTCGCTCTGGCGCAGTCCCGACGTTCACCGCGGTAGCGGTCAGCCGAGGGTTCCCTCGTCATCCCGTTTGGTCGGGAACAGCGGCGGTGTCGGCCATGCCCGCACGCCGCGACGCCCAGCCGGGCCAGCAACGAGCTCCGATGCGACACACCCTCACCCTTGCCGGGGCTGTTCTTGCCCCGTTTCTCGTCATCGGGCTCGCGCCCGGCGCCGCCGTCGGGGACAGCAGCCCGATCGGTTTCCTGAATTCGCAGGCCGGTCGTGGTCCGGACCCGTCCGGGCCGGCTGCAACCGAAGCGCTCAATCTTTTGCCAGCCGAGCCGCCGCTGACCGGCGCCGTTCCCGACTTGGTGTCCACACCATCGCGAAAGGCGACCGGCCGCGTCGTTCCCGACAAGCTGCTCGACCGGGATGGGCCTGGGTCTCCGGATGGGCTCAATTCCTCGAAGGAAGGCCTTGCCGCCTCGGAGAACGAACAGGACGAGATCGCGGCGGCTGAGGCGGCCGATGCACCCGCACCCCTGCCGCAGGGCGATTCCGCCGCGCCGGCCATGCGTGTGGCAGCGCTGCCGCCGAAGGCCGCAAGCTCCGCTCCCGGCTCACCCGGACCGGCAGCGATCGCGGTGGTCCGTCCCCCCTCGGCGCCGCTGATCCGTCCACAGGGCCTCCGCGTGAACGACGTTCCCGTTCCCGGCATGCCCGGCGTCTACATGGCGCCGACCGCACGGATCGATTGCCTGCCGACGACGCTGAGACAAGTCCTCGTCGACACCGCCTCGCGGTTCGGTCACGTGGCGATCCTCAATGCCCGCCGGGGTCGGGGGAGCGGCGCGCGCGAATCCTATCATTACCGGTGCCGCGCGGTGGATTTCCGCGTTCGGGGCGGGCCGCCGCGCGCGGTCTACGCGTTCCTGGGCGAGCAGCCGCAGGGCGGCGGACGCACGATCTATCCGCTCGGCTTTCTCCACAG
>CAZVMY010000399.1:0-3164 GCA_964628955.1 uncultured Methylocystis sp. | reverse complement strand
CCCCGACGATCTGGCTGCGGGTCAGACCGATCATGGCGTCGGTCGCGTCGTTCCCGGCGTGGCCGGCATACCAGTCGAGCGCGAGCGCCAGTGCTGGGCGGATCGCGAGGCGGGAGCGCCAGCCGAGCCGGCTCCGCGCCGCATGGGTGTCGAGCACGAGCTGGCCGGCCTCGTGGCGGGTCTCGTCGCGTTCGATCACCATTTCGCCCGTGCCGAGACGCTCGATGGCGATGCGCACGATCTCCTGCACCGGCAGGCAATCGGCGATCGGCGGGCCGAAGTTCCAGGCGCGCGCGGCACTGCGGTCGCCGGCGAGGAGCGCGGCGCCGACCTGAAGATAGCCGGTCAGCGCGTCGAGCACGTGCTGCCACGGCCGCGTCGCCTCCGGGCGGCGCAGGGTGACGGGCACCCGGTCGCGCAGGATGGCGCGGACGACGTCCGGCAGCAGCCGGTCGGCCGACCAGTCGCCGCCGCCGATGATGTTGCCGGCGCGGACGGAGGCCACGAGCGCCGCGTCCGGATAGCTGTCGCGCCAGCTCTGGATCGCGAGTTCCGCCATCGCCTTGCTGGCGCTGTAGGGATCATGGCCGCCGAGCGGGTCGCGCTCGCTGAACGGCCGGCCGGAGCCGTCGTTGCGGTAGACCTTGTCGGAGGTCACCATGACCGCCGCCGGCACGCCATGCCGCGTGACCGCGCTCAGCACCTCGATGCTGCCCTGGACGTTGGTGGCGAAAGTCTGCTCGGGCCGCTCATAGGAGAGCCGGACGAGCGGCTGCGCGGCGAGGTGAAACACGATTTCGGGCCGCGCATCGGCCACGAAGGTGTCGAGGCGGTCGCGGTCGAGCACGTCGCCGTCCTCGCAGGGGAAGCGATCGGCCAGGCGCAGGATGCCGCCGAGGTTCGGCTGGTAGGGCGATGGCAGCCCGTAGCCGAAGGGCAGGGCGCCGAGATGATCCAGCATCTCCATCAGCCAGCCGCCCTTGAAGCCGGCGTGGCCGGTGACGAGGACGCGCCGCCCGGCGTAGGCGGAGGCGAGGCTCTCCGCGACGCTCACGATGGAAAGCGGTTCAGCACCGCGAAGAGATCGCAGACGACGTCATCCGGGCGCGCGATGCCGGCCGGCGGTTCGCCGAGCCACAGGATGCCGCGCCGGCCTTCTGTGGGTTCCGGCGCATCTATGCGGGCGAGGGTGATGCCGTCGGGCAGCTTCAGCATGCCGAGCAGCGTGTCGACCACGCGGTCGTCGACGATCATGGTCGTCGCGCCGAGCACCGCCGTCTCAGCGACCGCTGTCTCGATCGCGGCCAGCTTGCCGAGATCGGCGCGCTCGACGCCGATCGGCTGGTCGAAGCCGAAGGCCAGCAGACGGCGGTCCAGATGCCAGGCGTTCGACCAGTTGCGGGCGCCGGCGTGGAGCCGCGCGGCCACCTGCATGCGCAGCATCGTGAAGCTCTGGAGCGCCGAGGCGAGCGAGGCCGGCTCGATGGTGACACCGGGTTCGAACAGTCTTGCATAAGACGCGAAGACCTCCAGGCCGCCGCGATAGCAGTCCCAGCTCTGCATCGCCTCGCCATTGCCGGCGTGCTGGTTGGCGCCCTTGGCGATGGCGGTCGCCATCACATGCGGCTCGGGCGTGAACAGCACGTCGCCGAGCGAGAGCGCTCGTGCGAGCATGGTGAAGTAGCTGTACGCGAAGCCGTTCGGCATGGCGTAGGCCTGCCGGACGATCTCCCGCTTCATCAACCAGCATTCCGGAAAGACGTGGTGCTGCAGCAGGAACTGCAGACACTGCGTAAAGCGGCCCTTGTCGAAGCGCGTCGGTGTGGGAAAATCGTAGAACTTGCCGATCACGGCGTCGTTCTGCGTCTCGTCGAGCATGAACCAGGGCGACTGGATCATCACGAGAGCCGGGTCGGCGGCAAGCGTCTCGACATAGCGCAGCGCGTTGTGAGCCACGAGCAGATCGTCGTCGGCGACGCTGACGACGATCTCGCCGCGCGCATCGTGCATCGTGTTGAAGATATTGCCATAAACACCGATGTTGCTCGCCTGCCGCACCACGCGCAGCCTGGGGAAACGGGCGGCGTATCGGGCAAGAATCTCCGGCGTCTCGTCGGTCGAGCAGTTGTCCGAGACGGTCAGTTCGTAATCGAGCCCGGCCTGATCGAAGGCCGTCAGGTGATGGGTGAGATAGCGGTCGAGGTAACGTGCGCGGTTGTAGGTCGCGAGGCAGAGCGACAGCAGCGGGCGCGCGGGTTCGGTGCGCAGCGCCGGGGTGGCGACAGCAGCCGCGCTCATGCTGCACGCACGGCTCTGGCGGGCGCGTCGGCCCAGGTCTTCCACGGCGCCTTGCCGCTCTCCCAGAGGCCCTGCAGCAGCCGCAGTTCGCGCAGCGTGTCCATGCACTGCCAGAAGCCGTCGTGGCGATAGGCCGAGAGCCGGCTGTCGCGGGCGAGCCGCTCCAGCAGGGCGTGTTCGAGGCTGGCTTCCTCGCCGGCTTCTTCCAGATAGGAAAAAATCTCCGGTTCGAAGACCGCGAAACCGCCGTTGATCCAGCCCTCGCCGATCTGCGGCTTCTCGACGAAGCCGACGACGTCGTCGCCGGCAAATTGCAGGCCGCCGAAACGGGCCGGCGGGCGCACGGCCGTGATGGTGCCGGTCTTGCCCTTGGCGCGATGAAAATCGACGAGCGCCCGGATCGGGATGTTGGAAACGCCGTCGCCATAGGTGACCATGAAGGGCTGGTCGCCGAGATGCGGGCGCAGCTTGAGGATGCGGCCGCCGGTATTGGTGTCGAGGCCGGTGTTGACGACGCGCACGCGCCAGGGGTCGGAGGCGGCGGCGATCTGCGCCACCTGGCCGGCCAGGTTGTCGATCAGGATGTCGCCGGAAAGCTGCGCCTCGTCGAGGAAGAAGCGCTTGATCACTTCGGCCTTGTAGCCGGCCGCGATGACGAAATCGTCGAAGCCGCAGGCCTGATAATGCTTCATGATGTGCCAGAGGATCGGCCTGCCGCCGATGTCGATCATCGGCTTCGGCTTGGTGTCCGATTCCTCGGCAATTCGGGTGCCGCGGCCCCCCGCGAGAATGACGACGCGCATCGGGACGCTCCGGTTCGGTTACCCGAAACCTAGACCGGCATGGTAAACGCGGCGTTAACCCCT
>CAZVMY010000398.1:0-3166 GCA_964628955.1 uncultured Methylocystis sp. | reverse complement strand
GCGCGAGCTGCTTCATCCTGACGAGCTACGCCACGCTCCATGGCGTCACCAAGATTGAGGAGTTCCTGGTCTCGGGCGGCTATGCGCTGCTGGCGCGCGATGCGAACGGCAAGGCGCTCCGTCCCGATCTTGAGGACGATGAGCGCATCGCCAAGGGCTTCGGCCGCGGGCTATGGGCGTTGGAGCATGAACGGGTGCGCCGCGAGCGGCGGCAGTAGTTTTTTACCGGTCGAGCCTGTTGCGCAGATCCGCGCTGTACCAGAGCCTCTGTTCTTCCTCATCGGCGGCATTCCGATCCTCGACAGAGAACTCCGGCGCGGAGATCGCGCCCCAGAAGACGAGTGCGATCAGAAGACACCAGCCCAGGAGTTCAAGTGTCATGGAGCGGCTCCAACATTCACCAGAATTGCTATAATCGAATGGAATCATGGCAGATCAAAGTTCGATACCAAACACGCCGGACCGGCTTACGATGTTCCTCATCCTCTCTCGCGGCCCGCCGGCAGCAATCACGTTGGTCACGGCTGCTGATCCCGCTGGCGCTATGCGTGCCTTCGCGCGGTCCCGTTCAATTGACCTTACGCTTCGAGAGGTTGCAGCCATCGACCGGCGGAAGTCGCATCATCTGGTGGCGGCATTGCCGGACACATTCGATCCGACGCGCGCCTCTTCGCAGGTCGACTGGCTGGCCGGCTTGGCGACAGGGAACGGGCCCCTTGCACTGTTCGAGGAGGTTAGTTGACCCGTGAGGGTTTAGCGGGCGCCGCGGCCTCGCCGTCTCCTGCCAGCATCCGCGCCCTGGCGGCGCGCCTTGCGCCCCAACGCGTCTTGAGCGCTTCAGCCTCGGGTTCGGGGTGGAGGTATGCGACCAGCATGATTTCGATTGGAACGTCGAGACGCTCGCAGATGTCCTCGAGCGTCAGGATGGTCAGGTTCTGCTTGCCGTCCATCAGGCGTTGCATGAAAGCATAGCTGACGCCGGCCTGCTCCGCGAGCTGGCCGAGGTTACAGCCCCGCTCGTTGGCTATGCGCGCCAACTGGCGCGCAACGCGCCTGATAATCACGCTGGTTTCGGGGGTTATCGGCACCCTTTTTCGTTCGGCCATCTCACCTCGATCGCGCCGCAACTGGCGGCGTGCCCTCGCAGGAATTCTACACGCCCAGAATGACAATGACTCCACATCACGGTGAAACCACGGTCAAGCGATCAATAGTTTCGCAAAGAGTTCGCGCGAGGAGGTGATGCCCAATCCGGGAGGGTCATTCGCTCCCGAACGGCACATAGAGCGTTTGCTTGATCGTCTTGAGCGCCACCCGAGACGAAAGCTCGGTCACCACCGGGTTGTCGGCCTGAAGCGCCTTCAGCCAGGCGTTGAACTCGTCGAGCGTTCCCACCCTAACGACAAGCAATATCCCCGGGTCATCCGGCATCAGCAATGCCTGCTGCACCGCCGGGTTGCCTTGCGCCCAACGCTCAAGTCCTTCGAGTTCGTCTCCCTTCGAGGTCGACAGGCGTGCCGTCACGACAAACACCATGTCGCGCCGCGCTGCTTTGGGGTTCGCCACCGCGACAACTCCCGTGATCACCCCAGCCGACCGCAGCTCTACGATCCTACGATGCACCGTAGACGCGGAAACCGACAATTTGCTGGCGAGCTGGGTGGATGGCCGCTCGGCGTTGAGCTGCAGCTCCTCCATCAATCTGCGATCCAGATCCGTCAGAGGATTAGGCATGCTGCAGCCCCAGTTCAAAACCCAAGTTTAAATTAGGACGTCAAGAAAAGAAGGCCTAGCGCTGCAAGCAGCGCCTGGGCCAATCCATGGCCGTGGTCTCGGGAGGCCGCGCGCGCGAGCCGCCGAACCCGGCGGGTACGAGGTTGTCGGAAGCGGGATAGTCACGAACCGTGGCTGCTAAGTTCGGCTCATTCAGGTCCTTCCTTGGTCTCCAGGTCGAAGGCGACATTTCAACTTTAATGAGGGCTTGGGATCGCAGAAGCGAGTTTACGGAACGACCCTGAGAATGATGTTGAAATTGCAGCCAATCACAATACCGCAAGGCGCGGTATCATATTTTCACCAGGTGTTGACGATTTAGCGGCACAGCCCGAACTAAAGGTGTCTGCAGGCTTAGGTTTGTTGGGTCGGATTGCGCCCTTCGCGGATCCAGCGAGCTGCGGCGAGACATTACAGGCTCTCCTGTTTCTGGTTCCGATCCGCTACATCCCAGCAAGCCGCCGCATCTTTTGCAGAGCCGTTGCTTCGTTCTCATGATAATCGATCAGACCGGTGAAGCGACTCTTGCTGTCCATCATGAACACTGATGCGGTGTGATCGACGTTGTAGCCGCCGCCGTCGAGTTCGACCTTCTTTGTAATCACCTTGAAGGCTGCGATTGCGCGGTCGACCTGCTCTCGAGTACCCGACAGCCCTACGACCCTGGGGTCGAAGGACTGCAGGTAAAGCGACAACTGCCCAGGCGTGTCGCGTTCGGGGTCGGACGTGATAAAGAGAACCTGCAGCCTGTCAGCCATTGTGCCAAGCGTCTTCAGACGGTTGGTGAGCTCGAAGAGCGTCGTCGGGCAGACTTCCGGGCAATGCGTGAAGCCGAAGAAGACCAATGCGGGACGACTTAGGAAGTCCTTGTCGCTGACCGTCTTGCCGGTTTGGTCGACCAGCGTGAAAGCGCCGCCGATCTGCGGTACGCCCTTGAGCTCCGTGCCTCCGGACAGGTCACGGCGGCCGGTTCCGTCCGCCCGCCACCAGCCGAGGGCGAGCGTGAAGGCAAGAAGGCCGGCGACGCCTACCGCGCCCCACGAGACGATCCTTATGGTCCTGAGAAGCGTCATGGCTCTCGGCTCCTCAATGCGCATGTGCCGACGCAGCGCCGCTGGCGCCGATCGCCTCGACCGCGAACTCGATAGCAACCCTCCCGGCGCGCTCGAACTGCAGGACGCCTCCGCGGCGCTCGCCCTGCTTCAGAGGCGCAGCCAGGTCCGTGACCATGACATGCAGTCCGCCCGGCTTCAGCTCGACCGAGCCGCCCGGCGCAATGACGACGCCGGCCGGCAGCTCGCGCATCCGCATCACGCCGTCCGTGATGTTCATCTCGTGGATCTCGACGCGCCCGGCCTGCTCCATCGTCGCGGAAACCAGGCGGTCCGGCGTC
>CAZVMY010000397.1:0-3171 GCA_964628955.1 uncultured Methylocystis sp. | reverse complement strand
GGACATGTAGATCATGCCCTCGACGCCGTTGACCTCCTGCTCGATCGGCGTCGCGACCGTCTCCGCCACCGTCTGCGCCGTCGCGCCGGGATAGGTCGCGGTGATGTTGACCGTCGGCGGCGCGATCTCGGGATATTCCGAGACCGGCAACGCCCGATACGAGATCAGACCCACGATCGTGATCAGGATCGACAGCACGGCCGCGAAGATCGGGCGGTCGATGAAGAAATGGCCGATCCGCATGAGCGCTCCGCGGGCGGGTTGATTTCAGGACGGCAGGATGAGTCCGGTCAGCCGAAGCTGGTCGGGAATTCGAGCGTTAGTTCTTGGCCTGCTGGGTCGTATCGATCTGGGCGAGCGCCTCGATCTTGCCCGGCTGCGGCGAGACCTTGCCGCCGGGGCGCGCCCGCTGGATGCCATTGACGATCACCCGGTCGTCCTTCGTGAGGCCGGCCCGGATGACCCTCAACCCGTCCACGAGCGGACCGGGCGTCACCGTCTTCGGGACCACGGTGCCGTCTTCCGCCACGGTCATCACGATGCGGCGCGCCTGATCGGCGAGAATCGCCGCGTCGGGCACCAGCAGCGCGTCGGCGTTTCCGGCCCACAGCCGCATCCGTGCGAAGACGCCAGGCGTCAGGAACATGTCCTTGTTCTCGAAGACCGCACGGCCGCGGATCGTTCCCGAGCGGGGATTGACGACGTTGTCGACGAAGTCCATGCGGCCCTTGTGCTTCCAGGTCGTTTCGTCGGCGAGCCTGACCTCGACCGGATTCGACGCCTCGCGGCTCGACGGACGCGAGCCGTTCGAGGCCTGACGGGCATATTTGAGGTAATCCGCCTCGCTGGCGTCGAAGACGAAGTTGATCGGATCCAGGCTGACGATCGTCGTGAGCAGGGTCGTTCCCGACGAGCCGCCGGTGATCAGGTTGCCCGCGTCGACGCGCTTGTCGGAGATGCGGCCGCTCACCGGGGCGCGCACCTCGGTCCATTCCACATTGAGTTCGGCGTTGCGCAGATTGGCCTGGGCGGAGGCGACCTGGGCCACGGCCGCGCGGAGGGTGGACTGCCGGGTGTCGAACTCGCGCTGCGTCAGGGTCCGGTTGCGGATCAGCGGCTCGGCGCGCTCGACGTCAGCCTCCGCGAGAGACTGGCTGGCCTGCGCCCGCTCGACATCTGCCCTGGCGACGTCGCGTGCGATCTCGTACGGCCGCGGGTCGATCGTGAACAGCTTGTCGCCCTTCGCGACGAACTGCCCGTCCGTGAAGTGGATCTGGTCGAGAAATCCGGAAACACGCGCGCGCACCTCCACGCTCTCGCTCGCCTCGAAACGGCCGGTGTACTCGTCCCACTCGGTGATGTTGCGTTGCAGCGGCGTCGACACCATGACCGGCGGCGGAGGCTGGTTGGGTGCCTGCGCGAAGGCAGCAGGGAAATGCAGTCCGACTGCGATCGGTACGACCCGAAAAGCGAGATTGAGCAGCGATGATCTGAGACTGGCGCGGACGGTCGCGCCCGAAAAAGGGTTCGCGGTCACGGATTGTCCTCACGTCGAGCCGGTCGCGACGCCGCCGGAATAGGAGCGTCGCCAAAAGGCGCCCGTGCAGTGCACACTATCAACTGCCCGTGACGGCGTCACCTCCTGGTATGCCTCCGAGATCACGTGTTGGCTGCGCAGGCGCTGCTTCACTCCTCATCGTCCTCGTCGTCCTGCCGGCGCCCCTTGCCGATCTGATCCTGCCAGAGACGCCAGTAGACGCCCCGCTTCTTCAGGAGCGCCTCGTGGGTTCCGCGCTCGGCCAGGCGTCCCTTGTCGAGCACGATCACCTCGTCCATGTCGGTGACCGTGCTCAGGCGATGGGTCACCGCGATGACGGTGCGGCCGACCGAAACGCGCTTCAGCGTCTTGTTGATCTGGGCTTCGGTCGTCTGATCCAGCGCCGACGTGGCCTCGTCCAGCAGCAGAATCGCGGGATTGCGCACGATCGCGCGCGCGATCGCCACGCGCTGCCTCTGGCCGCCCGAGAGCGTGCTGCCGCGCTCGCCCACTATCGTGTCGTAACCGTCGGGCAGCGACCGGATGAACTTGTGAATCTCGGCCGCCTTCGCCGCGCGTTCCACGTCTTCATCCGTAGCGTCCTCGTTACCGAGCCGGATGTTCTCGCGCATGCTCGCGTTGAACAGGACATTCTCCTGGAAGACCACCGCCATCTGGCCGCGAAGGCTGTCACGCGTGACGGTCGCGATATCGACGCCGTCGATGGTGACGCTGCCCGAAACCGGATCGTAGAGGCGCAGGATTAGGTTCATGATCGTGCTCTTGCCGGCGCCGCTCCGGCCGACGACCGCGACTCGTTTCCCGACCGCGACCGTGAGCGTCAGTCCGGTGAGATGGTTCTGCAGCCCGTCGTAGCTGAAGGTCACGTCGTTGAAGGCAACTTCGCGCTCCATCCGCGGCAGGTCGACGGCATCCGCCCGGTCGGCCACCCGCGGCGGCTCGCGGAGCAGATCGTCGATGTGGCGCGCGGAGCCGGAGCCCTCGATCAGCACCGGCACGAACTGCGTCAGATGGCCGACGTTGGTCGACAGTTCCCAGAACAGGCTTTCGAAGGTGACGAACGTCCCGATCGTGATCTGCTCGTTGTAGGCGAGATACGCGCCGATCCCGAGCACGACGAGGTGCAGCGCAAGGACCGAAATGGTCACGGAGCGCTCGACCAGGCCGTTGGCCCAGGTCAGCCGCGTCATCTCGTGCCGGATGCCCATGTTCCGGTCGTGGTACCAGCCCACCACCTTGCGCTGCAGACCGAAGGCCTTCACCACCTGCTGCGCGCCGACCACCTCGGAAACGACGCCGAGCGCAGCGCCTTCGCGGCGCTTCACCTGATAGCTCGCGTCGACGGCGCGCGGCGCGAAGATGCGCGGACCGATGATCGCGATCGGGAACAACAGCAGCGCGACCAGCGACAGCTGCCAGTTCAGGATGAACATCAGGATGATGCCGGCCACGAGTTCCATCGCCGGCAGCACGCCCCACTGGGCGCCGTAATTCACCGTCTCCTCGATCTGCGACATGTCGGACGAGAACCGCTGCAGGATCTCGCCGCTCTTGGACCGGTTGTAGTAATCGACGGACAAGGTCTGGAGATGTGCGAAGAGCCGCGTCCGGAC
>CAZVMY010000396.1:0-3177 GCA_964628955.1 uncultured Methylocystis sp. | reverse complement strand
CCGATCGGCGGCCTGAAGGAGAAGCTGCTCGCGGCGCTGCGCGGCGGCATCAAGAAGGTGCTGATTCCGGAGGAGAACGCGAAGGACCTGCCCGAGATCCCGGACTCCGTGAAGAACGGGCTGGAGATCGTGCCGGTCTCGCGCATGGACGAGGTGCTGAGGCACGCGCTCGTGCGGCAGCCCGTTCCGATCGTCTGGGACGAAGCGACGGCTCCGGTGGTGCTGCCGCAGCCCGCCGAAGACGAGACCGTCATCACCGCGCATTGACGCCGGTAGGTCCGCTCGCGTCTTGACGGGCGCCGCGGGGTGATTGCAGATGGCCCGGGCCGGTCGCGGGGACGTGACCGGTCCGTGTCGTCTTCGGACTGGCGCGGGCCGGCGCCCGGCAGCACGATGGTCGCATGTTCTCGTTTGCGGAAGGGTCGATCGATGCTCCGGTTATCTCTGGCTGTCGTGCTGATGTCGGCCACTGCCTGCTTTGCCCAGGCCGACGAAGGGCTGGTCACGGCCAAGAGCGCCAGCGGCGCCGGAGAGACCGTGCGCAAGCTCACCGAGGCAATCCGGAGCCGCAATCTGACGATCTTCGCGGAAGTCGATCACGCGGCCGGCGCGCAGTCCGTCGGCCTGTCTCTGCGGCCGACCCATCTCGTGGTGTTCGGCAACCCGAGGGGCGGCACGCCGATGATGGCGTGCTCCCAGCTCGTCGGGCTCGATCTGCCACTGAAGATGCTCGTCTGGGAGAGCGCGGACGGCGCCGTGAATCTCAGTTATCCGCGGCCCGACGCGATCGCCCGCCGCCATGCGCTCGGCGATTGCGCCAAGCCGGCGGTGGACGCGCAACTCGGCGTCCTCGGCGCGATCGCCGCGGACGCCACGAGGCCCTGAAGAGATGGCGCCGCCGGACCTTTCCGGTCGGCCACGCCCTCAGCGCAGGCTCCAGGTCGCTCAGCGCAGGCTCCAGGTCTCAGTACCGATCCTGCTGTTGCCCAGATAGGTCCAGACGCCCTCCCAGGTGCCGTCCGCTTTCCGGCTATAGGCGGCGATGCCGGGCTTCGTACCGCTGGTGTAGCCGACGGCGAGGAACTCGTCGTTGCCGATCGCCGTGCCAGTGACACGGTCCCCGCCGATGGTCCAGACGACCTCGTAGACGTCGCCGACCTTCTTGACGACGACCGAGCCGCGATAGTTGCCTTCCCCGCCCGGGTTGGTTCCCTTCATCGTATACTGGCCCGACGGATCGGCCAGTGCAGGGCCGGCGATTGCGATGAGTGCGGCGAAAGCCAGTCCTGTCAGCGTCTTCATGATGCGAATCCCCCTCGTTCGACCCAGGAAGCGAAGCCGCTGGATCACGTTGCGTCAAAGAATTTTGACCTGTCGGGGCAAAATATCGCGACCCGGCATCTCCGGCTTGCCAGCGCCGGACGCCGCCGCTTAACTGCGGCCAGGGGTGGTTAGCTCAGCCGGTAGAGCATCCCGTTTACACCGGGACGGTCGGCGGTTCGATCCCGTCACCACCCACCACCACGATCGGAGGCAAGCATGGATCGCGTTTGGCGGGGTCTGCCCGCTGTGTCGCTCGCTTTTGCACTCATGAGCGGGTTTTCTGGCCCGGCAAAGGCTTTGAACTTTTCGCTGGCCAGGGTCGAGGCGCCGTCCTGCGCGCCGTCCTGCCCCGACATCATCGTCGCCTCGGGTGAGATTTTCCATGGCGATGCGGAGCGTCTGGTCGATCTGGTGGGCGGCGTCGTCGAAAGCCGGGCGGTGGCCCCGGTCGTGCTGATCCATTCTCCGGGCGGCGATCTTTTCGGCGGACTGAAGCTCGGCTACCTGATGCGGCAGCTCGGCATGACGGTCGTCGTCGGCCGGCCGGTCTCCGGCACCCTGCTCGCGTCCGGTACTTGCAGCTCGGCCTGTGTCTACGCCTTCATGGGCGGCAAGCGGCGGATCGTGCCGCCAGGCAGCAGGCTGTTCGTCCACTGGAGCAAGGAGCAGCCCCGAATGCGTGATCCGGTCGGCGGCGGGTATCTCGGGAAGAGCGCCAACAACGACGAGGTCGACGGGGTCCTGCGCCGCTATGCCCGCACGATGGGCGTCAAGCCCGAGCTGATCGGGCTGATCCGGACGGTACCGTTCGAAAGCGGGCGGGAACTGACGGCCGCCGATCTCGCGCGCTTCAGGGTGACCATGACACGCTGAGGCCGACGTTGGTGTCGCCAGCATCAGGTCATGGGGAGCGTAGCCGCGACCCTTGCAGCGATGATGATGGCGCGAGAGACGGGGCTCGAACCCGCGACCTCCGGCGTGACAGGCCGGCGCTCTAACCGACTGAGCTACTCCCGCGCGGGACTTACAAACCGTGACGGGTTTGCGTCGGTCGGTAGGGGTTAAGGGGAAGGCCGGGGGCTGTCAAGCACCGGCCGCTCACCGCGCAACCCCTGACTTTCGCGTCCGCGAAACGCCTCAGGCGCGGATCGCGTGGGTGGCGCGACCCAGCGCGCCGATGGCCTTCGCGACGATTCCCGAGGCATCCAGACCCGCCCGCGCATACATCAGTTCCGGCTTGTCGTGGTCCATGTAGATGTCGGGCAGCACCATCGTCCGGATCTTGAGACCGCGGTCGAGGGCGCCGACCTCGGCGAGATGATGCAGCACGAGCGCGCCGAAGCCGCCGGTCGAGCCTTCCTCGATCGTGATCAGCACCTCATGCTCATGCGCCAGCAGTTCGACGAGCTGCGTGTCCAGTGGCTTCGCGAAGCGCGCGTCGGCGACGGTGGTGGGCAGTCCCATGCGGTCGAGTTCGGTCGCGGCCCGCATCGCCTCGGCGAGCCGCGTCCCGAGCGACAGGATAGCGATCCGTGAGCCTTCCTTGACGATCCGGCCACGCCCGATCTCCAGCGGCTCTCCGACCTGTGGCAGGTCGACGCCCGTGCCTTCGCCACGCGGATAGCGGAACGCGATCGGGCCCTCGTCGTATGCGACCGCGGTCGCGACCATGTGAACGAGTTCCGCTTCGTCGGCGGCCGCCATGATCACCATGCCGGGCAGACAGCCCAGATAGGCGATGTCGAACGAGCCGGCATGGGTGGCGCCGTCGGCGCCCACGAGACCGGCCCGGTCCATCGCGAAGCGGACCGGAAGCTGTTGGATCGCGACGTCGTGCACGACCTGATCGTAGGC
>CAZVMY010000395.1:0-3180 GCA_964628955.1 uncultured Methylocystis sp. | reverse complement strand
GGTGCTTTCGGTGTCCTCCTTCGGGAGGGTGAAACGGGAATGCGGTGCGGGTCCGGTCGCAAGGTCGGGCCCCATGCCGCAGCTGCCCCCGCAACTGTAAGCAGTCGGCACCTCCGATGCCACTGGCCGTCATGGCCGGGAAGGCGGAACGCGCCAACGACTGCGAGCCAGGAGACCGGCCGAGAGCCCGTGCAACCAGACACTTCGGCGGCGGGCCGAGGAAAGGTCTCTCATGTCTCGCGCAATGCGCGCGGCTGCCTTGCGTGCAGCCGCACTATCCTCGTCGTTTCTGTTCGTTTTCTCGCTTCCTCCAGACATGGCTGCGGCCCAGTCGCCGGTCCCGGGCTCCGGGGCCGACGACATCGTCGTGACGCCGGGGCGATCGCCCCAGGAGATCCAGCGCGTCGGCAGCGCCATCACGGTGGTCCGGCGGGAGGATCTCGAGCGGACCAACCCCGCGTCGCTCGTGGACGCACTTCGCTCGGTGCCCGGCCTCGACGTCACCGAGACGGGCGGGCCGGGTGCCACGACGAGCGTTCGGCTGCGTGGCGCCAACGCCGGACAGACGCTCGTTCTCATCGACGGCGTCCGCGTCAACGATCCGTCGGGCGTTGCGAACGACTTCGATTTCGCGGTGATCGCGCCGGGCCTGATCGACCGAATCGAAGTTCTGCGCGGACCGCAGAGCGCGGTCTACGGATCGGACGCGATCGGCGGCGTGGTCAACATCATCACCCGGCGCGGGCGTGGCCCCTTCCAGGGCTATGCCCAGATCGAGGGCGGAAGCTATGGATCTGTGTCCGGGAACGCCGGCGCCTTCGGCTCGAATGGTCCCTGGCAGTACGCCTTCGCCGCCCAGGCGCAGCGCAGCGACGGGTTCTCCCGCTTCGGCTTCAGGATCGGGCGCATCGAACGGACGCTGCCGCCACTGGAGGACGACGGCTTCGCGCGGCACGCCGGATACGCCCGCGTCGGGTTCGATCCCGGTACCGGCTTCCGCTTCGAGGCGGGCGGGCTGCTTTCCTACACCTTCCTCGATTACGATGCGTCGTTCGGACGGTTCCCGGACACACCGAGCGGCTCCGCGCAGCGCTTCACCAACGCCTATGCCAAGGGCAGTTTCGACCTCTTCGACGGCCGCCTGACGCAGTCGGTCCAGGCCTTCGCGAACCGGACCGACCGGCGCTTCCGCGACGTCTCGTTCGGGGCCGACATGTCCGCGGCCAACACCTTCCGCAGCCTCTCGACGTTCGTCGGCGAGCGTGTCGGGGTCGAGTATCAGGGCGATCTCAAGCTCGACGCCTTCGGCAAGCTGACGTTCGGCGCCAAGCTCGAACGGGAGACGGCGGACGGCTTCTCGGAGGAGGTGCAGCCCATCGCCGTTCCCCGGGAGCGGACGCTCACCGCCGAGCAGGTGACGCGATCGGGCTATGCGCTGTGGCAGGTGCCGATCGGCGACCGGCTGGACGTCTCGATCGGCGGCCGGGTCGACGACGTCGCCGACGTCGATCAGTTCGCGACATGGCGGGCGACGGGCGCCTACCGCATCCCGGAGACGGGCACCAAGCTGCGCAGCAGCGTGGGCACGGGCGGCAAGGCGCCTTCGCTGTTCCAGCTGTTCGCGCCGTTCTTCGGCAACGCCAATCTGAGCTCGGAGCGCAGCTTCGGCGTGGACGGCGGGATCGACCAGAGCCTGTTCGGCAGCCGGCTGGTGCTGTCGGCGACCGGGTTCTTCAACACGTTCGACAACCTGATCGATTTCGATCTCGTGACGTTCCGCTACTTCAACGTCGCGCGGGCCGAGACCTCCGGGCTGGAACTCGCGGCCGATCTCGAGCTCTGGCCGTCGTATCTCCGGCTGAAGGGCGTCTACACCTTCCTCCAGTCCCAGGATCTCGACACGGGGCTGACGCTCGCGCGCCGGCCCGAACACGTCGGCAAGCTCAGCCTCGTCATCACGCCGACCCCGAAATGGACCATCGAGCCCGTACTCTATCTGATCTCCTCGCGGTTCAGCAGCGCCAACGAGATCGGGCGGCTCGCGCCCTACGCCCGGCTCGACATCTATTCGGATTACCGGTTCGATCAGACGTGGAGCGCCTACGTCAGGCTCGAGAACCTGAACAACGCCCGCTACCAGGAAGCCCGCAACTTCGGCACGACCGGCCCTGCCGGCTACGTCGGGATGCGCGCGACGTGGTGAGCCGGCCCTAGCCGTCCTTGAGGACGAGCGGCAGGCCGGCCGCGACGAAGACGACGCGCGGCACCGCCGTCGCCACCTGCTGGTTGAGCCGGCCCTGCAGATCACGGAAGCGCCGCCCGAGCGGCGTTTCCGGCACCAGCCCGAGACCGAGCTCGTTCGAGACCAGGATCACTGGGCCGGCGAGGCCGTCGAGCGCGGCAACGAGCGCCGCGCATGCGCGCTCGACGTCGTCACCGGCGAGCAGGACGTTCGTGAGCCACAGCGTCAGGCAATCGACGACGACGACGGTGTCCGCCGCTGCCGAGTCCAGCAAGGCCTCCGTGAGGGCGCGGGGCGCCTCGACGGTGCGCCACCGTGCCGCCGTGCTCCCCGATTGCCCGTCCCTCGCCCGGTCGGCGCGGTGGCGGGCGATCCGCTCCGCCATCTCGTCATCGCCCGCCTCGGCGGTGGCGATCATCACCGGCCGCAAGTCGCTTCCGCGTGCGAGCGTCTCGGCATAGCGGGATTTTCCCGACCGCGCGCCACCGAGCACGAGCGTGGCACGGGGCAGCACCGGCATGGCGCGGTCAGTCCTCCTCGGCCAGATGCCCGATGTGCTTCTGCATGTAGAGCTGCTCGCCGATCTTCGAGACGAGGTCGAGCTGCGTCTCCAGGAAGTCGATATGCCCTTCCTCGTCCGCCATCAGCTCGCGGAAGAGGTCCTCGGACGGAAAGTCGCGCACGCCATGACAATACGCGGCGGCCTCCTGATACAGGGCGCGCGCCTCGTGTTCGGCCTTCAGGTCCGCTTCCAGAACTTCCTTGACCGTCTCGCCGATGCGCAACTGATCGAGAGTCTGCATGTTGGGGAAGCCCTCAAGGAACAGGATGCGGTCGACGAAGCGATCCGCATGGACCATTTCCTCAATCGATTCCTTCTTCCAGACCTTGGCCATCTCCTTCAGGATGTGCAGCCGGCCGACGCGCGCCTGCTCCAG
>CAZVMY010000394.1:0-3181 GCA_964628955.1 uncultured Methylocystis sp. | reverse complement strand
CGCCCGCGCCTTCGCCCATCACGAACCCGTCCCGGTTCTTCGAGAACGGCTTCGAGGCGGCTTCCGGATCTTCGTTCTGGGTCGACAGCGCCGAGAGCAGCGAAAACCGGATCAGGGCCTCGGCATGCACCGACCCGTCGGTACCGATGCAGAGCGCGGCGTCGGTTTCGCCGCGGCGGATCGCCTCCACGCCGAGCTGGATCGCGGTCGCGCCCGACGAGCAGGCGGTCGACAGCGATATCGGCGAGCCTCTGGTGCCGAACTCGTCGGCGATGGCATCGGCGACCGAGCCGAACAGGAACATGGCATGCCAGTCCCGGAAGCGGCCGGTCGACGCGCCTTTCAGCACCTGATCGTAGGTGAAAGGGGGCTCGCCGCCGGCGAGCGCCAGTGCGCGCCGGTGCGGCCATTCGACCTCGACGGGCGGCACGGCCATGAACAGCTGCCCCGGGAAATCATGCGGCCCGCCGAGCCCGCTTTCGGCAACGGCTTCTTCCGCCGCGAGGCGGGCGAGCTTGGTGGACAGTTTGGGGGCGACGGGAGGCTCGACGTCGAGATCGTCGACGGTGCCGGCGATGGTCGTCCGGAGGCCTTCGATCGGGAAGCGGCGGATGCGGTGGATGCCCGAGCGGCCTGCGGTCAGCGCGGCCCAGTTGACGGCCTTGCCGACCCCAAGCGAGGTGACCACGCCAGAACCCGTGATGGCGACAACGGGCCGTCCCTGACCGTCGCGTGTTTCGCGACTCATTCCGTCCCCCTACGCCTTCTCGACGAGTGCCAGGCCTTCGCCGCGCCAATGCCCAACGCTGGTGGCGAGCGCGTGCTGCGCCACGCGGTCACCCGTGTCCAACATAGCCGCGGCCAGCGCGACCGCGAAGGGGAACTGCGCCTCGACGCCGTGCCCGACCAGATCGCCGGCGATGATCCGGCGGGCGTTGGGAGCGATCCGGTCCAGCGCCGCGAGTTCCTCGCGCGTCGGCTCCGCGAGGCCAGTGGCGCCGCTCACGATGAGGCTGTCGTCACCCGTCAGCGGCGCGAGGGGCCTGGCGAGCCCGTCCAGGCTGGCAGCGATGCTTCCAGGCGACCGGCGCCCGCTTGCCGACAGCACGGGACCGAGCCGCGCGATCGCCCGCGCCCCACGCGCCTCGGCATGGGCGCGGGACTCCAGGACGAGGAAGGCCGCGAGCGAGCCCGGGATGAACCCGCCCGCACCGCCTCGCGCGGCCACCGGCGCGAAGGGAGACGTCCAGAGCAATCCGGCCATGGCATATACGAGCAGCAAGTCCGGGCGTTCGGCGTTGGTCGCGCCGCCGACGAGGAAGAGCTCGTTCTGTCCTGACGCGATCCGGGCGCGGGCGATCCGCAGCGCGTCGACGCCCGCGCGTTCCTCGCCCATGAACGTGCGCGACGCGCCGGTCACTCCGTGCACGATCGCGATGTTCCCGGCGAGCAGGTTGGAGAGTTGCGCCAGGAACAGCGTCGGGCGGATGTCGCTCATCAGACGCTCGTTCAGAAACACCGCGGGGTCGGCTGCTGAGACCATCCCGGTGAGGATCTGGCCGTCGACCGCATAGTCGCGCTCGCCACCGCCGCAGGCGACGATCAGATGCATGTCGGCCAGCGCCGCCCGGTTGCCTGCTAGCCCGGCGTCGGCGAGGGCGGCTCCGGCGGCATAGGTGCCGAGCTTCTGCCAGGCCTCCATCTGCCGCAGGTCGGCCTTCTTCGGGATCTGGTGCTCGAAATCGAGCGGCACGGCAGGATGGACGACGTAAGGCGCGAAGCGCTCCGGGTCGATCCGGGGTTCCGCATGGCGCAGGGCGGCATCGACATGGGTCGCGGCACCCTCACCGAGGCTGCTGACGATGCCGATCCCGGTGACGACGACGTCGCGACCGGCGGTTGTCAGGGGTTCAGATACGCGATGGTCACCGGCATTCATCACGGGATGCGCTCAGATTTCCAGCCCGAGACGGCGCGCCTGAGCCGTCATCAGGTGGGCCATGCCGTCGGGAAAGGGTCGGATGGCGAACCGAAGCTGGGCGGAGGCGATCAGCGTCCCGGTGGTTCTGATGCTCGACTTGGTGACGACGAAGCCCGATCCCTCGTGTTCGACCGAGGCCCGGACGTCGAGTTCGGTGCCCGGACCGACGAAGCGCCGGAACCGGGCCTGATCGACACCCACCAGGAAGGGCATGGCCTGAAACTGCTGCAATGCCAGGATCAGATATCCCGAGGCCTGCGCCATCGTCTCGGTGAGCAGTACGCCCGGCACCAGGGGATGGCCGGGAAAATGTCCCTCGAAGACGGTGCTGGCGTCGGGCACGCGGGACACGGCATCGAGGGACTTCGCCTCGGCCGTGATGGCGGCCACGCGGTCGATCATCTCGAAATATTCGAGTCTCATCGCGTGGCTTTGCCGGTCGCTGCCGTCAGGCGGCCTTGGCAGCGACCAGTTCGTCGATCCGTGCGCAGAGATTGTGCAGGACGAAGTACTGTTCGGCCGGTGCCTTGCCCTCGTTCACTTCCTGCGTCCACTGTTCCAGCGGCATCTTGATGCCGAAAGCCTTGTCGATCGCGAAGGCGATGTCGAGGAAGGCCAGGCTGTCGATGCCGAGGTCGTTGATCGCGTGACTGTCCGGGCTGATCGTGTCGCGCGGAATGTCGGCCGTATCGGCAATGATGCCGGCCACGGTCTCGAATGTGGAGGACAAGCGCTCTCTCCTGGTAGGGGCGGGCGGCAGGGCCGCCCGTCATCCGTCAAATCGAGCGCGGTCTATACAGGAGCGCTTCCGCGAGTCCAATCGGACCGCGTCAGGCGGCCAGTCCGCGCAGCACGTAGGGCAGGATCCCGGCGTTGCGGAAGTATTCGAGCTCGTCCAGCGTGTCGATGCGGCAGATCAGGGGCACGACCTTGCGGGTTCCGTCCGCGAACATGATCTCCGCCTCGACGGTCTGGCGCGGCTGCACCGACGCGAGGCCCTTCAGCGTCACCGTCTCGTCGCCTTTCAGTCCGAGCGAAGCCCAGGTGGTCCCCTCCTGGAAGACGAGCGGAACGACGCCCATGCCCACGAGATTGGAGCGGTGAATGCGCTCGAAGGATTGGGCGATCACGGCGCGGACGCCGAGCAGGTTGGTGCCTTTAGCCGCCCAGTCACGCGACGAGCCGTTGCCGTATTCGGCG
>CAZVMY010000393.1:0-3195 GCA_964628955.1 uncultured Methylocystis sp. | reverse complement strand
TTCCGGTCTAGTCGGCGCTGGATGTCATCTTGTGCACCCTGCATGCCGGCGGGAAGTTCGACTCCAAGGTCTACGAAACCTCCGGCGGGCTGCATGGTGTCGGCGTGTCGGTGGTCAACGCGCTGTCCGAGCGGCTCGAGGTGGAGGTGGCACGCGGACAGGCTCTTTACAGGCAGGTGTTTGCGAGGGGCGTCCCGCAGGGTGGGCTCGAACGGCTCGGCAAGGTCCAGAACCGGCGCGGCACCCGCATCCGTTTTCGGCCCGATCCGCAGATTTTCGGCCCTGCCGCCCGGTTCTCGCCGAGACGGCTGTTCAAGATGGCGCGCTCGAAGGCCTATCTGTTCGGCGGCGTGGAGATCCGGTGGCACTGCGCACCGTCGATCCTGACCGCCGACGACAAGGTCCCTGAACGGGCGGTGTTCCGGTTTCCGGCCGGGCTGAAGGATTATCTCGCGCGCGAGATCGACGGCAAAACCGTCGTAACCGACCAGATGTTTGCCGGCCGCACGGAGAAGACGGGCAGCCACGGAGCGCTGGAATGGGCGGTCGCCTGGCTCGCCGACGACGACGGCGCCGTGCATTCCTACTGCAACACAATCCCCACGGCCGACGGTGGGACGCATGAATCGGGGCTGCGGATCGCGCTTCTGCGCGGCCTGAAGGATCACGCCGAACGTGTCGGCCAGGCCAAACGCCTCAAGGACGTCACCACCGACGACGTGATGCTGTGCGCGGTGGCGATGCTGTCGGTGTTCATCCGCGAGCCGGAGTTCGTCGGCCAAACCAAGGACAAGCTCGCGACCGTCGAGGCGTCCCGGATCGTCGACGGGATCGTGCGGGACGCCTTCGACCATTGGCTGGCGGCGTCGCCGCAGCAGGCCGCAAGGCTGCTCGATTTCGTGGTCGAGCGGGCCGAGGAGCGCCTGCGCCGCCGCGCCGAGAAGGATGTTCAACGGAAATCCGCCGTGCGCAAGCTGCGCCTCCCCGGCAAGCTCGCGGATTGCACGAGCACGGCGGCACAGGGCTCTGAACTCTTCATCGTCGAAGGTGATTCCGCCGGCGGTTCGGCGAAACAGGCGAGAGACCGGGCGACGCAGGCGGTGCTGCCGCTGCGCGGCAAGATCCTGAACGTGGCGAACGCGGGCCGTGACAAGCTGGCCGCCAATCAGCAGTTGCAGGACCTCGTCCAGGCGCTCGGATGCGGGCTCGGAACGCAATACCGGGACGATGACCTGCGCTATGACAAGGTGGTCATCATGACCGACGCCGACGTCGACGGCGCCCATATCGCGTCATTGCTGATCACGTTCTTCTACCGCCAGATGCCGCGGCTGATCGACAACGGACATCTCTATCTCGCGGTGCCGCCGCTCTACAGGCTCACGCAGGGCGCGAAGACGGTCTATGCGCGGGACGAGGCGCACCGTGACCACCTGCTGCAGTCCCTCGGCGGCCGGGGGAAGATCGAGGTCGGTCGGTTCAAGGGGCTCGGCGAGATGCTGGCGGGGCAGCTCAAGGAAACGACCATGGACCCGAAGAAACGGACGCTGCTTCAGGTCAGGGTGCTGGGCGAAGACCGACCGGAAACGTCCGATGCCGTCGAGCGCCTCATGGGCAACCGCCCCGAGGCACGGTTCGCGTTCATCCAGCAGCGGGCGGCCTTCGCGACCGACCTCGACATCTGAGCGCGACCTGGGGATCCGACTTGAGCACCCGGGCGCGACTGGCGCGACCGGATGCCCGAGGAGGTATGACCATGGAGCCGTGAAGGGACGCCCGCGTCAGCGGGGTGGGGGTGGAACCATACGCCGGCCACGCTCGAGCGCGGCATCGACGCGGGTCCGCTGCTCTTCGTTGAGCGAGGCATAGAAGCTGCGTGACGGCTCCACGGCCCGTTCGGCCGTGTCGGCAGCCTTGCGCAGGACCTCTGCCAGATGCTGGATCTTCTCGGGGGCGCTGCCGGCGCGGGCCACGAAGTTGTTGCAGGCCTCGCGCTTGACCTCTTCGAGACCCGGCAGGACCGCATCGGCCAGCCGATCGAACTGGGCCGATTGTTCGGGCGAGAGGCGCAGATCGGTCTTGACGAACAGCCGGCCGACCGGGTGCCAGCGCGCCGTGTCCTCGTTACAGAACCGCGCGAAGCGCCGGCCGCGATGAAAGCCTTCTCCGGCCTCCGGCGGGCCGTAGCCACGGTCCCAGGCCCGCGGTCCCCAGCCGCCGCCCGGACCGCCGTGCGGGCCGCCCCATTGGGCAGTGGCCTGGATCGCGGAAAATCCTGCGATGCCCAATCCGGCGACCGCCCCGGCGATCAGCCAGAGCCGTCGACGCGGCCGCGCGACGCCTTCTCGCGTCGATCTCTCGGTAGATGCGCTCATCTTATGCTCCTGCGATGTCGCCCTCCCGCCCGATATTGTCGGATCAATGCGCGATGCCAACTTAAGGTTTCGTCATGTTGCGGCCAGATCGCCGACCGGCCGCCGACAAAGCCTCATGGTAAACACGCCGTTAACCGGTTCGGTGGCATGATTGTGTGGTTCATGAGGGAATCGTCATGGGTCCGCTCTCCGACTTCATTTCCGGCCGATCGAACCGGGCGGCGCGAGATTTCGCGGTGGCCGGCCTCGTTCTGATCGCGCTTGGCGTCGGCGTCGTGCATGTCCTCGCCACTGCGCTGCAGCGCGCGGAGCGCAGCGAACTCCGTCTGGCGCAGGTGGAGCGCGAACTGCGGGACACGCCGCGAAGCACCGTCGTGGCACGCTCAGTTCTCGACGATCCTCTCGTCACCGGGAGCGCGACGGCCGGTCAGACCCGGACTGTCATCGATCCCTGCGGCACGCGATAAGGACCGCACTGCCAGCCGCGCGAGCGATTTTTCGGCTTTCCGACGTTCCGAGATTGATTTTTGTCGGATTTTTCGTCATGGCGATCGAGCGATGAACCGATGGCGCGCCTTCTGCCGGCGCCATGAGCACCCTCTTCGCGTTACCAAGCCATGAATTTCTCAGATCTCGGCTTATCCGAGAAGGTGATGCGAGCGGTTGCGACCGCCGGCTACTCGACACCGACGCCGATCCAGGCTCAGGCCATCCCGCATGTTCTCGCCCGCCGCGACGTCCTCGGCATCGCGCAGACCGGAACGGGCAAGACGGCCGCCTTCACCCTTCCGATGCTGACGCTTCTGGAACAGGGCCGCGC
>CAZVMY010000392.1:0-3206 GCA_964628955.1 uncultured Methylocystis sp. | reverse complement strand
CGAGGCCGAACGCTGCGGCCTGGTCTCGCGCGTCGTTCCCGCCGATCAGCTGCTCGCCGAGGCCCTGAAGACGGCCGAGACGATCGCGGCAATGTCGCTGCCCGCCGCCATGATGACGAAGGAGGCCGTGAACCGCGCCTTCGAAACCTCGCTCGCCGAAGGCATCCGCTTCGAACGCCGGCTGTTCCACGCGATGTTTGGCACGGATGATCAGAAGGAAGGCATGGCGGCCTTCGTGGAGAAGCGGAAGCCGGCCTTCGGCAAGCGCTGACCGCCGGCCGGGCGCATGGACCTCTCGCCGGAGGTGATCCTGGCGCTGATGGCGGTCGCGATGCTGGCCGGCATGGTCGACGCGATCGCGGGCGGCGGCGGCCTGCTCACGGTCCCGGCGCTGCTTCTGGCTACCGGCGATCCGGTGGCGGCCGTCGCGACCAACAAGCTTCAGGGTACCTTCGGCACGGCATCGGCGACCTGGTCGTTCGCCCGCCACGGCCATATCGATTTCCGAGGGGCGGCGCCTCTGGCGACGGGGGCGCTGCTCGGCGGCATCGCCGGTGCGCTCGCCGTCGAAGGCATCCCCGTCGACCTTCTGCGCGTCGCGCTGCCTTTCCTGCTGATCGGCGTCGCCGTCTATTTCGCGCTGTCGCCGCGCCTCAGGCCGGAGGACGGGCCGCGACGGATGTCTCCGCTCGCCTTCGCTGCCCTGGTCGGTGGCGGGGTCGGCTTCTATGATGGCTTGTTCGGACCGGGCGCGGGTTCGTTCTACATGCTGGGGCTGGTGACCCTGATGGGGCTCGGCGCCGTGCGCGCCACGGGCTACACCAAGCTGATGAATCTCGCGAGCAATCTCGCGGCGCTGGTCGTCTTCGTGGCCGGCGGAAAGGTGCTGTGGGCGGTCGGGCTGGCGATGGCGATCGGGACGGTCGCCGGTGCACAGGTCGGGGCGCTGGTCGCGATGCGGATCGGTGCCCGCGTGATCCGGCCGCTGCTCGTGGTCGTCTGTGTCCTGATGGCGATCCGGCTTGCCGCGGCGCCGGATTCACCGTTCAGGCGTGTCACGTTGAGCGATGCGATCGGTTTGTTGACGGAGCGCACCAGCGCGATTATAAGCCCGCTTCCGCCGAATTGGCCATATTGCCGTGTCGGCGCCACGTTTTCTGCGGCTGGGCACACGGCGACGGTGATGGTCATCTGACGGTCCGAGTTGCCGCCGGGACCGGTCCGCTTCGAACTCTACCTGCTGCCAAGCCTCCATCTGCTGTCAAGACAAGGTTCGACAATGGCAAATACCAAATCGGCCAAGAAGGCCGCCCGTCAGGCGGTCCGGCGTACGGCGGTGAACAAGTCGCGCAAGACGCGCATGCGCACGTTCGTCCGCAAGGTCGAAGAGGCTCTCGCCAGCGGCGATGCCGCGGCGGCAAAGACAGCGTTCGCGGCCGTGGAGCCCGAGCTCATGCGGGCCGCCCAGCGTGGCGTGATCCACCGCAACACCGCGTCACGAAAAGTGTCCCGGCTGGCCAAACGGGTTCAGGCCCTGCACGTTTGATCTGACGCCCCTTTTCGCTCCTCGACCTGGGAGCGCGGCCAGAACCAAACGCACCCGGTCCAACAGGACCGGGTTTTTTCGTGGCCGTACCGGCCCGATCGGGCTTTCGCAGGACGCCGCCGCGATGCCCGCACCCTGGCGCGAGTCATAAAATCGCCACCTTCAGCTTCGGAGTGCGGTCAAGGCTTTTTTTGTTGTCCCGGGTCCTTGACTCGCCCCGCGCCGATCACGGCGCCGAGCGGCCTCCGGGCGCGCAGAAAAACGAATGGTTAATCAAAGGTTTATGAGGCAAGCTCTCGTCACGCCCGATTTTCGCTCCGACCCGCCCGCTCTCAGTCCCTATCCAGCGAAAACCATTACGCTCTCGAAACAATCGGATGCAGCACGACCGGCGAATTCAGAAGCGCTGTGATTCCAACGCATAATAGGGCACGCACAACCTGTGGAAAATCGATCTGCGGAGCAGCCCCAAGCGGAGCCCGGGAAGGTCGATTTTTTCGCTGTTGCGGCTGCCAGAGGCCGCGTGTAAGTCTCGGTCATCGGCAAGCGGTTGCCGACTTTCCATTCAATGGGCAGCAAATCCCATCCGAACGGCAGCATACTGCCGATCGAGATGAAGGGATTTCTGCGTTCGGAATGAACGGATGAGAGAAAAGGGGCGTGGGGGCGCGCCTGAATATTTCTCTGAAGTTTGTGGTTACGCTCACTTCTGCAACGATCAAATATCATAAGAAAAGGATGACATGATGCTCCGCGGTGAAGCCTTCAACAGCACAGTCTTCGTTCGCGGAAGGATCGCTGGAGTGGACCCGTGCTTCTGACGCGCACAGTCCTCACGTAGAGCCGGCGGATCTCAACCCGAAACGGTTCTGCGGACAGATCGCGGCCGCGCTCCGGCCTTCATCTCTGTTCCTTCCAGATACGAAGTCATCCATGACCCCTCACCAGGACCTTGCCGGCGCTGCGCCGGCCGACTGCAATCGGCCCAAACCCGTAGAGAGCTGGGCCCGCGTGCGGACCCGTCTCAAAGCGGAACTCGGCGAACTCGTCTTCAGCAGCTGGCTCGCGAGGCTCGAGTTGGTCGACGTGGAGAGCGACACGGCTCATCTGTCGGTTCCGACCCAGTTCCTCAAGACCTGGATCGGGACGCATTACGCCGAGCGTATCCGGACGCAGTTCAACAAGGAGGACGAGCGCGTCGAGCGCGTGTCGCTCAGCGTCCGCGTCGCGGGCCAGCGCATCGTCACGTCCCGGGCGCGGGCCGAAGCCGAACGGTCGGTGCCGGTGCCGGCCGCGCTGCCGGACGCGCCCAAGGCGCTGCCACCCGTGCAGACCCAGCCGCGATCGACGGACGGGCTGCCGGGATCGCCGCTCGATCGCCGTTTCACATTCGGCTCGTTTCTCGTCGGCCGCTCGAATGCCTTCGCCCATGCGGCTGCCCAGCAGGTCGCGGCGGCTGCGATAGGCGAACCACCGGTCTACAACCCGCTCTACATCCATTCCGCGGTCGGGCTCGGAAAGAGCCATCTGTGCCAGGCGACCGCCCAGGCCGCCGAGGAGAACGGGCGGAACGTGATCTACCTGACGGCCGAGAAGTTCATGTACGGCTTCGTCGCCGCCCTGAAGTCGCAGACGTCCGGCGCGTTCAAGGAGCAGCTGC